>JBBIUF010000045.1:0-6685 GCA_037440365.1 Chloroflexota bacterium | reverse complement strand
AATGGCATCAGTGCCGCTGATTTTGGCGGACCACTGACATTGCCCACCTTTGATGCAAGCCAGGTTTCGTTCCTGGGGCTTAGTCACGCGGGGTACCTCGCCGGTAAACTGCCGGATCGACAGTAAACGATCGTCAAGTAAAAAAACGGAGCGGTGAATTTACCGCTCCGTTTTTTTACTTGACGGGTTGCGCCAGATATTGCCGCGCCGCCTCGGCGAGCAATGCCGCGCCGGTGGGCAAGGCCGCTTCGTCAATGTCAAACACGGCATTGTGATGTGGACGATGCACGGCATCTTTTTTCGCGCCGAGATTGAAGAACGAAGCAGGTTTGGCGCGCGCCATATAACTGAAATCTTCCGCGCCCATGTGCATTTCGGCTTGGTGAACGTGTTCCGCGCCGACGACCGCGCTTGCCATTGAGCGGATGAATTCCGTCATGCGCGGATCGTTTACGGTGGGTGGATAGCCGCGCACAAGGTCCAATTTATAATCGCCGCCCAATGCGCGCGCCACCGCGAACGCCCGAGCGAGATCGGCGTGCAGTTGATCCTGCACATCCTTTTCAAAACTGCGAATCGTGCCGGAGAGATGCACTAAACTGGGAATGATGTTGGTCGCCGTCCCGGCATGGATCGTGCAAACCGAGATCAACCCTTGCTTGGTTGGATCGGTGCGGCGCGACACAATCCCGTGGATTGACGTGACCACTTGCGCGGCGAGCCAGATCGGATCGAGCGCTTCGTGTGGATACGCGCCGTGTCCGCCGATGCCGATCACGTCGCCTTCAAACGTGTCCACCGCCGCCATGAATGGACCCGCGCGCACATAGATCTCGTTCGTGGGCAAGGTGCTGATCACGTGCAAACCCACGACGGCATCCACATCGTCTAGTGCGCCTTGCTCGACCATCAACTGTCCGCCGCTTTTGCCATCCGCGCCGCAATTTTCCTCGGCGGGTTGAAACAATAATTTGACCGTGCCTTTCAACTTGCCTTGCTTGAAATCTTCGTTGAGCATCATTGCCGCGCCGAGCAATCCGGTTACATGCGCGTCATGTCCGCAGGCGTGCATCACCCCAGGATTTTCAGATGCATACTCTGTG
Source organism: Chloroflexota bacterium (assembly GCA_037440365.1). Taxonomy (GTDB): domain Bacteria; phylum Chloroflexota; class Anaerolineae; order UBA4142; family UBA4142; genus JBBIUF01. Next base: position 5,582 of record JBBIUF010000045.1, on the reverse strand, counting down.
CCATTCGCTTCCAGAATCGGCAGAGCGTCCATGTCGGCGCGCAACGCAATGCGCGGTTCGCCTTCGCCGAGGTATGCCACCACGCCGGTGCGCGCAATCCCAGTCGAACATTCGATTCCCAGATCGTGCAATGTTTCGGCGACGCGCTTCGCCGTGCGCACTTCGTTAAACGCTAGTTCAGGGTGCCTGTGCAAATCGCGCCGAATGGCGCTCAACTTGGTTTGCATCGCCCGCGCGCGTTCAAGATAATCCATTGGATCAATCTCCTCTCAAGCCGAATTCAACTGGCTAGAAATTCTGCAATCAGTTGATTATACGTTACCGGTTCATGCACGTAAGAAAAATGTCCAACGTTGCGCAAAGTGTGAACGCGCGCGGTGGGATACGTTGCCTTTAATTGCTCGCGCAAGGTTGTTTCGACGAGTGGATCATTATCGGCTTCGACGATCAGCGCGGGAATTTTTAGCGCGGCTAGATCGGGCGCGGTGAACCGATCAATGACACAACGATAGCGCGCGATGAATTGCGCTTGGGTCATTGCGCCATTCGTCTGTTCCAACAGAAACGCAAGCAGGAATTCCGAATTGCCGGATGCGGGATAAATTGCCTCGGTCACATTTTTGCGGAGCGATGCCATCACGAGCGCAGTCGGCAAAAACGGCAACAGCATGCCGATGGTGCGATTCTTGCGCGCGATGAGATCGTTCGGTGGAAACGTGTTGCCCAGCATCGCGCGTTGAACGATTGCCGGGTGTTGGGCAATGAGGTATTGGGTAAAATAGCCGCCGAGCGATGTGCCGATCACGTTTGCTTGATGCACCTGCTCGCGCGCGAGAATCGCCAGCACGCCACGACTCAACTTGGCAAGCGTGTTTACTGCCGGATACGTGACCGCGATCACGCGATACTGCTCGCGGAACGCCTCGATCTGTTGCCACCAAATATCATACGCGCCCGTCATGCCATGCAAAAACAAGATTGTCTCTGCGCCGTGACCTACCGCAAGATAAGTCCACGCAACCCCAGCCACGCTAATTAGCTTGAGTGGATTCTGCGCGCGGAAAATTTTTAACGCTTGCGCGGCGGCTGGATCGGCGCGCGCGTACAGTTGATCAAAGGTGGCGTTCATGATGGGTGCAACACCTGCAACACTTGTGGCAACAAAGCCTGGGTTGTCGCGAGTGCTTCGTTGGCGTAAATTGTCGCGTTGCCGCGCCAATCGCCAAAATAGCCGCCCGCTTCCTGAAAGATCGGCGGGAACGGCCCATTGTCCCAAACGCTCATGATCGGATCGAGCATAATTTCCGCGCGCCCTGTGGCGACGAGCAGATAGCCATACGCATCGCTCCACCCCGCGCGATAGTATGTGGCGCGCGAAAGGCGTTCCCATTCCGCGGTGCGCTGATGCTTGGCGAAACTGCCAATGTCGGTGCAGGTGACATACGCGCGCGAAAGATCTGTGGTGGAAGAAACATGCGCGCGCCGCCCATTCCACCAACACCCTGCGCCAGTTGCCGCGGCGATCATTTCGTTCATCCCAGGAAAATTGGCAACACCAACCTCAACTTTGCCTTCGATCTCCAAACCGATCAAGACGCCGTACAATGGCACACCGCGCATAAATGCTTTGGTGCCATCAATCGGATCGATGATCCAGCGATGCGTGGCGTGTTCGGCTTGCTTGACGCCAAATTCTTCGCCGAGGATGGCGTGACCGGGAAATTGTTTTTCGATGCGTGCGCGGATCAACTCTTCCGCTTTTCGATCGGCAATGGTTACCGGCGAATGATCCGATTTGAAACTGGGTTCGAGTTCGGTTTGAAAATAGCCGAGCGTCAAGCGTCCGGCAAGATACGCGGTTTCGGTGGCAAAGTCAAGATAGGTGCGGAGTGATTCAGACATGCGATTCATCCATTCAAAACTTGTTTTTGTATTTTCATCAACTCGCCGATTCCATCGGTGGCGAGTTTGATCAAGCGATCCATCGCGTCGCGCGCGAACGGCTCACCTTCCGCCGTGCCTTGCACCTCGATGAATTTGCTTTCGCCGGTCAGCACGACATTGAAATCTACTTGCGCGCGCGAATCTTCGGCGTAGCACAAATCAAGCAACTCGGCGTCGTTCACAATGCCAACGCTGATCGCGGCAACGGCTGTTTTGATCGCGTGGGGCGATGCGCTCTTGTCCGCGATCATTTTGCGGACCGCGAGCACGAGTGCAACATACGAACCAGTGATTGCGGCGGTACGCGTACCGCCATCGGCTTGAATCACATCGCAATCAACCATCAGCGTGTTCTCGCCGATGTAGCGCAAATCCACCGCCGCGCGCAGTGAGCGTCCAATCAGCCGCTTGATTTCTTGCGAGCGTCCGCTCGGCGTGATTTCGCGCGGCGTGCGCGTGTGCGTCGCGCGCGGCAACATTGCATACTCGGCGGTGAGCCAGCCCTGTCCGCGCCCGACGAGCCATTTGGGGACGCCCGGCACTACGCTGACCGCGCACAGCACGCGTGTCTTGCCGGCTTGGATCAGCACACTGCCTTCGGCATAATCAATATAACCCGGCGTGATTGTCACCGGGCGAAGTTCGTTGTTGCGGCGACTGTCAATTCGCATGTCAGACTCCAGACTGTAGACTAGGTGCGATGCTCACTCAAAAATTGGGCATCAATTTGATGTACGCTTCTTTGACGGCGACGGGCGAATAATCTTGATCGGCGGCGATGATCAGCGACGGACATTGGATCGAATTGAGTTGCGCGGTAACATCCCAGTCACGCACACTCGAACCTAGACCGTGAATAAACAAGTGGTTGTCCTGCGCCGTGCGTTTCATAGTACGCGTTGATGTGATTGGATTGGAGCAGGGGCATGCAAGTCTCCTTTGTCGTTAAAATTCAAAAACCAGTAGTCAGAAATCAAAGGTCATTTGCGCTAGTGCAATCAGTTTAGAGTCAGTTGCTAAACTCGTCAAGTGGCAGATCAGTACGTTACTTGCGGTTCATACAAATGTTTTTGCAATATGATAAACATCGCTCGAATCGTTTGAACGTCACTCGGTTTTTCTCTGGCGGCTTGCAATGTTTGATATTTCAGCGCGAGCCGTTGGGGCAATTGTTCTTGGGAGGAAACCAATCCCGGTATCAACAATCCGATCGATGCCGCGTATCGTACCAAATACTGCCGCTATCCACAGGGTGTCAAATCTATGTTGACTCTTGAGGTGCGAGCCGCAACAATCAAACTTATGCCGCGCCAAGTACTTGACGCAACGACCAGGTTGGTGTTTCTCTAACGACAATGCGGACGAAGGCAAACCTCGTCCGCATTTTGTTGCGAGTCGGATCAGTCTCTGCAATTCACAGTTGGGGAGAAACTATTTCAAATTGCCCGCATTCCCCTGCGAAAATCTTTCTTTCGCCCGCGGCTCACCGACCTCATGCGTATGGGATGGATTCGAATTGATGGAGTTTGTCAATACGCCGAAAGATTTCAAAATGGCACAGGCTTTAAGGCGCGTAACCGAAAAGTTAGAAAGCATGTGGTTAGGCAATCAGTCTGACCATCAAGGAGAACGGTCAAGTATTGTGCGTCTAGACGTTGCGGGGCAAGCGACTGCCAAATGGATGCGCGCGCCGATATTGGCAAATCGGACACAAATTGCCTTCAATAGATGCCGCAAATTTAGCTTTGCACTTGACGCATTCTTTCAACATACCAGTTTTCAAAGTTTTTGGCTCGGTTGATAACAGGTTGTTCCACGTTGACATATCCTCGCGTTGTAAAGCTACCGATTCACACATATCCACACACACGCCGCAATTCGTACAATGGTTCAATTGCATCGTGAGGCGAAATTGATTATCGTTAGTAGCGCAAAATTGCATTGCGCCAGTAGGACATATCCGCGCGCACAAACCGCAAGCCGTGCAGTTTTCATTCACCGTGAACTGTACCAGTCCAAGGACTAGTATCGCCTCATCTTTCACTGGTGCTGATCCAATGGTCACGAATTGTTCAAGCGTTTTCAATAAACGTCGTCGTTCAAGAGGGGGAACTTTGCCGGAAGGTTGATCGGAGGTAGCCTCCCACGTATTCGATGCAATCTCCGGTCCTTCGGCCGCAAAGATACGAAAAAGATCACGCCGTGAGATCAATGGTTTTTTGGGATCGTACACTGGACGCGGTTGTGCCAATGCTCCGGGTTTCTCGATCACACGCGTGACCCGTTCACCTTCATCGCGCAATGACGATAAATTGCGGACTGCCTGTATGGTTTGTTCGATAGCAGGTTGCGCACGTCCTAGCGAACACTCGGCGCAAGCATCCATGCGGATGAAAATTTGAGGACTCTGCTTCAATAACTGAATATAAATTGACGGGCCGAGTGCGGCTAGGCAGGTATTCGTGCGGATCACAGCGACGTTTTCAAGCGAGCCTTGTTCCAGCGATGAATGCCGCGAACAACCCAGTTCGATCTCTTGGTTAGTAGGCAAACGCGAAACGAAATTTGCAAGATCGTTAGAGCCATCGTCGCCAGTCAATGCGCCGACCGGACACACTCGCAAACATAATCCACAGGCAACACACGCTTTTTCGTCTAGCCTGATCGCCGTATCCAAGTGCAACGCGTCCACGGGGCAAGCGCGGACGCACACCTCGCACTTGGAGAATCGATCGTAATTATGCACACAACGATTGGCATCTAGGATAATCGGCGCGCGATCCGACTGAGCGAGTTTATCGGCGATTGAAAAAAGGTTCATTCAGCTTTCTTTCGTTCAAAGATTGTTTCTGATTTCAATTCAGGACTTGCTTGTGATTGCGCACGCAGTGACGCGGCGCGTCTTGAATTTTGCGCAGATTTCTCGCAGAGCCAAGCCCCCCTTGCGGGAAAACGGTTCGAAATGACAACCTGAGCGCAAGTCCTACAATTATAATCGGTAATGGCTCGCATACAAAACTGGGGATGCCGATTCATAGCATAACAAGTTGCGGAAGTGAGCACCAGATCACTTCCGCAACTTGTCTATCCGTTCTATTGCCTTGGCTTATTGCAAACCCAAGTGGCTCATGGTCGCATAGAACAAGAAACGGCCCAGGAACTCACCCACAAGCACGAGTGCGAACGCGGCATACGCTAACAACCCCATGACATTTTCCTGTCCAGGGTTTTGCGCGGCGCGATAGACAAAGATGCCCAACACACCTGCGCCCAAAAACACGAGTGCTAGCCGCAGTACAAACACTCCACCAAACGCTCCTACCATCATACCGGCGCTGACGGGTGCACCCATGAGCGCCATGAGTGCCAATGACATGGGGATGACGACGAATTGGCAACCGAGCAACACAATCGATGAAACCGCCAGCCATTTGAGTGAATCGCGCAATAGCACGCATTGCTCGCTCGCGCAACCGGGATTTTTGCGTTGCACGTACCAATAGTTTGCCACAAACGCCGCGCTCATCGCGAGTACGCCCAAGAGCAGAGCGGTTACAAAGAACGAAATCGGCGTAGTGACGATATTCCAACTCAGACGCGTGGGGATCATATAGACCATTGACATGCTATACACCAGC
>JBBIUF010000044.1:0-33288 GCA_037440365.1 Chloroflexota bacterium | reverse complement strand
CGATTGCGGTGAGGTCAAGGATGTTAATCACGCCATCGCCATTCACATCGCCGCCCAAAAGCGTGGGCATTTGCGGGTCAGAAGCGCCGCTGAGCGTAAGCGTACCACCGCTCACCACAATGCCCGTCTTGGTTGCCGGCAAATATCCGCGCCGGGTTACCACCGCCGTGTACGTTCCATTTGCAATTCCCGTACCCGCACCAGTTTTAGCGCGTTGATAATATCCGTTCGCATCCGTCGTCAGACTATACGTCGAACTGCCACAATCAGCAGTGCACGTCAACGCAACAGTCGAGCTAAGCCAACCAGTCGGGAAAATGGCACCTTTCGTGCGACCTTGCAACCCAATGTAACCATCCACCGTGCTCGTTGCCGCTATACAGGTAATCGAGTCACCGGTAAAGGCGGCCGGAATATTGAAACCGTCTTTGTTAGAGAGGTACGTCCCGGTGAGTGCGGTTGTGTCATAAGAAAGCGCACTGGTACCCGATGCCACACATCTGTACGTCCAAGTGGCGATACTCTGCCCGTTGAGGTTGGCACCCACATCATGCGTCCCTCGTTGCATTGAGCCACCTAGCAGTGTCTGACTCGCCGTTACTGGTGTAAAGGGCTTGGCAACAAAGTCCCATGCCCACGGCGGGGTCGAAGCAACACTATTAGTAACGCCTGAAACAAAGTTCAGGATACTGTTGTTGTGATTGACGACCAGTTGCGCGCCATAGAGGCCATTCGATGTTCGTATTCAACATCCGCGTGTCGCCGATCTCCACTACTGCAGCAATGTGCGCGGTCGCCGGGCCGGTGGTGGTTACAGTACCAATAGTATCGTTGTTTGGAGCAACCGGACCAGCGGAACTGCCCCACCAGTTGCCGGTAGCAACGACAGTTATGCCTGCCATCGCCTCTACACCATGCGGTAAGTTGCCAACGATATTGCTACCAGTAACGCTCACGTCATAGAGACTAGTGCCAATCGAAGAGTCATACATAACCTTGACACCATCTCCCGTGTTGCCCGTGATATCTTCTTTTGTGAGAGAGACATGGACCTCACCATTCCCCAAGGTGGAAATCTGATAGCCAGGTCCCGTGTTATTAGTAATTTGGTTACCACTGCCGGTGACTGTGAATGATGCGCCGCTTGATTTGTTCACATCCGAAATGTGGATACCTGCGCCTGTATTGTTATGAACTTTGTTATTATTGAAGGTAACGGTTGTGTGCACATTTCCAACCAACCCTTCATAATCATTACCGAGCCAGGCACCGTATTGGTTATCATACATTTCATTGTTCGTAACTATCACATTCTTGGCAACGACATCTGGTGAGACCACCGGGAACGAATCTCCAGCATCTGTAAACGCACTCTCGATATAGATTCCTGCCGAGTCACTATTGTCACTCAACGCCGCGGTGTTGAAACCATGAAAGACATTATTTGTGATGCTACCAATGGACACAGAACCAAGTTCCACTCCGTAGCCAAAATCGGCAGCGCCTGGGCTCTTCATAAACGTGTTTCGCGCAATCGTCATATTAATCCAGCCATGCATGTTGATGGCAACTCGGCCAACATCTTGAAAGGTATTGTCCGTTATGGTAAAAGCAACGCGAGAGGTATTTGTGTAAGGCGCGACAGCTTTTACAGCCATGCCCAATTCATAGTAGCCACCAGCAGCATCACTGACTTGGTTATTCTTCACCAAGCTATGTGAAAGTGTGCCAGTGCTGTTCCAAACCAACAATCCAGAAACAAAATTCGCCTTCACCGTGTTGAGATCCAAAGTGATTCCATCAATCACGATGTTCGTTGAACTGACAACGCGAATTGCCGCTTGTCGTCCAGTTCCGTAACTCTCGACATTCCACGGCAAGGTCGCATTCGGCAGAAGCACGGTCACACCAACGCCTGCGCCTTGCAAGCGCAGATTCGCCTTCCCTTCAATGTTCACTGTGCCGTTGTACATCCCGGCTGCGATGTTGATCGTGTCGCCGTTCGCCGCCGCGTCGACCGCGGCTTGAATCGTCGCATAACAGCCACCACCAGCTATACACACTGGTCCTGCGGCGGACACGGACGAAACGCCCCCCAACGTTCCAAGCAAAACAACGAGCGCCAATAATCCTACTACCTTCAAAATTTTGGTTTTCATGTTTTCTCCTCCATGAGAAAGTCTAACCCCCAAAGCTAAACTAATACTCATTCCAAATGTGCCGATTGATTTTGGATTGCTTTACCTCCTATTAGACTATGTTGTTACTTATCTGCGCCGACGAAGCACAACAATAGCCAAGACCAGAACTATCGCCCCCAGGAATCCCAGCACGCCTACGCCTGCCACGCCAATCAACGCGATTTCGCGGAATGGCAAGCCAGGCGAAGTTGTTTCGCCGCCACCCGGCTGACTCGTCGTGACTTGAACATTCGGCGCGCCGCCTAATGGCGAAACGCCGATCGCGCCATCTTGCCATTCCGATTTGATTTCTTCCGCTTTACGCGTCGCAAAAATCGCCTTGGTAACTTTTAACGGACTCGTGCCATTCGCCTTTGCTTTGAATGTAATTGTTGCGATCACACCGCCCCCACTCTGTGGCGGCGCCGGGTTGAGTAACGTTGCCGCGTAATCAATCGTACCTGCTACGTTATCAGCTTTATTAACGGCGGCAAACCCACCCTGGAGAAAATCGCCGGGCTGTAATTGAACACCTGGCTTGGACGCATCCGCATCCACCACTTGGACAATATTGGGGTCGAACGTGAGGTGGAATTCCACGCCGTACATGTTTTGCACGGCATCCGCGCGAATCGCGATCGAACCCTGATCACCCGGTTTGAGTCCCAGCGACACGGGATCCGGGCGCAACACCGCGGCGGAATTCGCCGCCGTCAGCGCAGGCGCGGCGGTGGTTGCCAACGCAACTAACAACACTCCCGCCACAATGATAAACTGCTTGTTCAACTTGAACATTCCACTTTCCTTTCCGATATATTCTGTCAGTCGTTACCGCGTTGATCCAGAAGATACACCTAAATTACTGGCGATTAACACAAGGTCAAAGATGTTGACTACGCCATCGCCGTTGATATCCGCTCCTGGGTTATAATTCATCGTTTTACCAAAATCGCCGCCAACGAGAGAAAGATCAAGCACATCCACCTTGCCATCGCCATTAGCATCTCCGGCGGCAAGCGCGCCAAAAACTAGCGGCATGGTTTCGCCATTTCGCACTTGAACATTGGCCAAACGGATCGGGATATAACGCGGCATACTAACGGTAATGGTATAAGTGCCCGCCGGCAACGCAAGTGAAAAATTCGGATTGCCTGCGCTCGTCGTTGTCGTGACGCCATTGTTGGCTGTGATCACCACTCCGTTCGCGTCCGAGCGACCTTGCAACAAAATCTTGCCGATCACATTGCCGTGCAGGAGTAGGGATTTTTGATCGGTGGTTAGCACATTGGTAGAGGTCAGCGTTGGAGTTGCGGTTAGCGTGCCGGTAATTGTGCCGGTCAGCATTACGGTCGCAGTGACTGTCGCAGTTGGTGTAATCGCGCGAGTCAATGTCGGCGTCGCCGCAAGTGTTGCCGTTGAAAAAATTGTGCGAGTAACCGTCGGCGTCGCCGTAAGCGCGCGCGTCGGCGTTGCCAAAATGGCGGTCTTGGTAATCAGAGACGTTACAGTCGGGGATACAGTCGCAGTCCGGGTAGGCATCACTAGCGCCGTGGATGTCGCCAACGCCAAAGGTGTCGCTGTCCACGTGAGCGTTCGCGTTATGGCGACGGTCGCGCTTGGCGTTTCAAGCGGCGCTTGATTATTTGTGCCGCGCGCGCTTGCCTGATCAGGGAGGATTGTCGCCAGTGCAAGCACACCCAAGAAAAAGATTACGCCAAGGCGCGCCATCCACTCGCTGGAGTTAAGGCGGGGGCACGCGCTATGTCGATCTGATCGGGGAAACAGCGTCATTGCCTTGACCCTCATCACAAACTTGCCAAAATAAAAACCGACCAAAAACACTTCCTGGTCGGTTTCCACATTCGCTCCCCGTCATCCTAGTGGCCAATTGGTACGGATGGCGGATCAATGCTTCCAGATTCAAACGATAATGCGGTTGTAAAAACACCAAAGCGAAATAAATTCCGCGTGGGATTCGATCGAAATAGGAAAATAAAAACCGACCAAGAACATATTCTGGTCGGTTTCCACACTCGCTCCCCGTCATCCTAGTGGCCAATTGGTACGGATGGCGGATCAATGCTTCCAGAAAGCACACGGTTGCCGTTGTAAAAGAAAAACGCCTTTGACAGAAATACCTATGCATTCCCGCCAAAGGCCGTCATGACCTTTCGGATCAAGTGAGAGCAATATAGTACCATGGTGCCATTTCACTTTACGATATTTTATTTCCAAAGTCAAGAGAAAGTTGGTTAAATTACATTAACCACAGCCAAGATAACTCAATGAAACGAAATTGCATTTCCAATTTGACGCATCATAAATAAAAATGTCGGCACGGTTTCCGCACTCACCGCAATCGCACCGTCCTGCGCCATGATTGCAGACACTCTGGATTGCGCTGGCACAAGTGAATTGCCATTACGATCCAACAGGGTTACCGCTGTAATGTGAATTGGGCTGACACCAGCCGCGTGAGTTTGAAATGTAATCCGCGCAAGCGTGCCTGCGGTCGGCGTCAACCGAGTCGGTTTGAGTTGGGTAATGGTCAAATCAATCGTGCCTTTCGTATTATCGATCTGATTCGACGCAACGTAACAAGTTCCATCCTCACACGACGAACCCATTCCAATCGGCGCGTCCGCGATATGCGGGTCACTATCGAGCACCATTATCAACGCAGGATCAAACACAAGGTGTACCTGAGCGCTATCGAGTCCCACCACCTCTTGCACTCGTACGTCAACCGCCGCCGTCTCACCAAGCGCAACCTCCTGACTAGCCGGCGTGATAAGAACGAGCGGATTGGAATAGACTGGTTCAGGTAGTACAGAGATGACGCCATCTTGAGTAGCATACGAATTTTTCGTCGTACGCAGAGGATTGATCGCGATTCCATTACGGTCCACCAATATAACCGAAGCTATACGTACTGCGCTATTGCCCGTCGCCAATGCCTTGAAACTAATCCGCGCCAACACGCCAGTCCCAGAAACTACCGGAGTTGGATTAAGCAGAGTAAGTGCCAAATCAATCGTGCCTTTCAAATTGTCCACTCGATTGAGGGCGACAAAATATGTTCCACTCGTCAGCATCGGACCTAGGTTAATTTGAACACCGGCGCGCGTCAGATCAGCATCTTGCACTGCCACCCGACTTGGATCGAACGTCAAGTGAATTTCCGCGCCATACAACCCCGCAACATCTTGAACGATAATTTCTCCAGTCACTATGCTTCCCAGTTTTACACTTTGCGTTGCTGGATTAACGCGCACTACGGGGGAACCACTGGCGTTAACAGGCACAGCGCGGCCACACAACCAAGACAGCACAAACGCTACAACAACCATTCTACCCCAGAATCGTGCGTCAACCTTCGAGCAAATTCTTCGATACGCCATTGCAATCTCCTCTGTGGGATAAACAAAAAAATCGGTCCTTGCCGTGTGCCACGGAAAAGACCGACCGCTACAATCTCGAATTCAACCAACCAGACAAATTTCAAATTCGAACCCGATTGTTTTCACTTTGGCGGCTTGGCTGTCATGGCAGATGATCCGTGCCTTAGACCCATAGCTTTGCGTCCTCGCCTTTCAGCGAGTTTGCCTTTATCAGTCACAATCTATTACGCTTGCACTCTAGCACTCTCGCCCAAGATTCACAATGGGAAAGCAGTCATATCGCACAAGCAAATGTCATTGCGGCGCCCCCCGCCGCCAAATCAATTCAAACTATGAATCACCCAGTGCTTGCATCACACCGAACGACAGCATAAAAACGTACGCCAGATCAACGTAAAAGTAGCTCGCGTCGATCAACCCGTGCGCGAGCGCGGCGGTCATGCTTGCCAGCAAGCCAATCACCAGCGCGCGATTGCCGCCCGCGAGTTTTCGCCAACCCGTGCGATAAAATTCAAATCCAAGCCACGCCAACACAACCACACCGAGCACACCAAGCCGCACCCAGAAATCGAGAATCACATTATGCGGATGTGAAAGGTTTGGCTCACGCCACGCATCGGGTTTGATATAGTGAGGATACTCGTACAAAAAATTGTCCAACCCAACACCCAGGACAGGATGATCGCGAATCATATCAACCCCGGACTGCCACACGCTCCAACGAAAAAATCCCGTCCCGGTTCCAGTTTGAAACAGCGATTGAAAGCGCGCCGTTTGTGCAAATGGAATCAGCGCAAGCGCGCCCACGATGACGAGCGCACTGATGGCGAGGCGCGCGCGTTTGCCGCTCAGCAAACCAATCACGAGCAAGCCCGCCGGGACTGCCAATAATTCCGAGCCACGCGAATAGGTCAGATACAGCGCCGCCGTAACTGGCAAGGCGGCGAGCGCATAGACCACGCGCCGCCTGGTATCTGGGACGAACAAGACCAATGCGATAAGCAAGAGCAACGCACGATCCAAATACAACGCAAGATTATTCGGCGAGCCATAAACCGCCAGCACGCGCCGCACGCCTTCGCCCACGATGACCCAATTGGTAAAAAGATATTGATAGACGCCGATAACCGCAATCGCGACGGCGGATAAAACAAATGCATCCATCAAGCGCCACAGATCGCGCCGCGAAAAATGCGCCACGCGGATCAGCGCATACAGCAACGCGGGCTCGCTTACGATCACGCGAAATTCGCGGCTTGCCACGCCAAAGTTGCCCGCAAATTTCACAGAGAGTAAACCCAGGAGTATAAAAAAAATAATCGCCCAATCGTACGACCGCAAACTGTAAACAACCGAGCGTAAACCGGACGCCGTGATCGGCAGTGAGCAGTCTACGAGCGCGCGCATAAACCAAGCAAACCCTGCCGCCAGAATCAGCAACTCGACGAGTGAAAATTGCATGCCACCGATCAGGTTTTTGGGAAAGAGATAGAATGGGATCGTCCAAACCGTGATCGCTAAACCTAGATCGAGGCGAAGCGCAAAAAGGAGAATGACCGCGACGAGCAAAATAAAATTCAACGCGACATTCGGGGAATAGTAAAAGGCGACAACCACGAATGCGATCAGCGCAAACTGCGCCAACTCTGGCACACGCGCAAATTGCGCCGCAACCGTGTGCCAACCACGCGACCAGGGAATCTGCCGCGCGCTCACGACCGCACCAGCCAACCCAGTGACCACAACCAGTGCGAGCGCGCCAACGATCACATCAAATCGCGTAAAATTAAATGTCGCGGGTTGTGTCGGAGTGGCTATTGAATTTTTCAGCGCGGTGTATGCCAAACGCGGTTGGAAATTTTGATCGGCGAGTGCAAAGCCCCACTGCGGATCCGCGCTTGGCACATTCGGCTGAAACGTTTGCACGATCAACGCGGGCATCCACGCCCATTCGCTCCGCGCGCGCTGAATCGCTTGCATCAACCGCGTACTTTGGACCGCCTCTGTGTCCGTGCCCCAGGGCGAGGGCGCCCCACGCCAATCGTTCGGCAACGCATTCCAACCGAACTCGACCGCCCACATTGGTTTTGCCGCGTCACCCTGCGCGACCATCTCGTCGCGCAAGAGAATGGCACGCGAAAAATTGAACACGTCCGTCGCCACGCGGCGATCTTCCGCGCCCGACCACATGCCATACGGTTTCGCCGCCGCCACATCAAAATAATCTTTCGCCCCAGCATCATACATCCCGCGCAAAAATAGCACGTCGGAGAAATCCGGATGCCCGCGCACGAGTTCAGCATTCGCCGCCAGCCCCGCCGCCAAAATTTTTATTTGCGGGTTGACAGCGCGGATTGCCAATGCGCTCGTACGCAATAACGCGGTGTATTCTGCCGGGTTTGCATTGCGACGTCCCCAGAACGGGTGCACATTCGGATTGTCCCAGATTTGCACGAACGGCGCGCGGTCGCCATAGCGTGCGACAAACGCGGCGGCGAACCGCGCGTAATCGTCATTCTGTTTTGGCGGCGCGGTGATTAGATCGGTTGCGCCAGGATCGCGTGCCCAGGGTGGCGTGGTGTCCAGCACTGCAACCACCTGCAAATTATTTTCGCGCGCGCGCGCCACAATGCGATCCCATTTCGCCCAAGCAAATTCACCCGGGCGCGGCTCAATCTCATTCCAATAAAAATGTTGCCGCACGAGCGTTGCACCCGTCGCGCGGATCATGGTCAAGGCACGAACCAGGTCGGCGTCATTGGATTGCTCCAGCGACACATTCACCCCGACGAGCGTTGGGGCTGTGGGCGCGCCATACACCACGCCGCGCGTGGTTGTTTGCATATCGCGCGTCAACGCCAGGACAGCGAATCCCGCCGCCGCGCACACCACCAAACAGAAAATAAAAATCGTAATGCGAATTTTCATGATTTTGAAGAATGGCGTTTGATTTTTTACTTGGTCCAGCGCGGCAATGCACTCGCGCCATTCGCCGTCAACTGCGACCATTTATTCGCCGCGAAATCATAGAGCCAGAGATCACCATCCCGTACGGCGACCAATTGTTTCGCATCCGGCGACCACGCCGTTTGCGGCACCACCAAGCCCTCGCTCACTGGCGCAGTTGCCAGGGGAAAGATTTGTTTTTTGTTGCCACCATCGCGATCCATGATTGACAAGGCATAGCGACTGCGCTCGCTATTACTCGGTTCGCGCGCGATGCCGAACGCAATGCGGCTTTCGCCGCGCGCGTCCGGCGGCGACCATTGTGGCAGTGCCCACATCCCGGTTTGCTTGGCGAGCGGGGCTGTTACCGAGCCATCGCGGGCAAGCGCCCACACTTCAAACGTGGGCTCATCAGTGGCAACTGCCGCATTGCCGAGCGGTTGATGCACCACGCCAATCACAAACCGATTATCCGGCGACCACGCCACCTGGGGTGTCCAGACCCAATCTTCCCGCGCGCGGAACGGCGCAAATTTTTTGAGCGTATAGCGTTTGGCATCAGCGGAAAATCCACGAGTAAAATCGACAAAGCCAATTTCGTTGGCAAACGCAAATGCAAGCGAGCGTCCATCCGGCGACCACGCGTAATTTGCACCCCACCAACTGTACGGCGCTGGGTCGCTCGGCTTCCAAATTTCCACCGGTGGCTTTTGCTCCGCATTGGCGTCGCTCGGCGTGATCGGGAGAATCCATAAATCATTGTGCGCCTTCCAACCTGGCGCGCCGGGCGTTTTTTCGCCCGTCGAAAATGCGATCGTTTTCGCGTCGGGCGATAATTGCGCAGTCAAGGCATCATGAATCGGCAAAGCGCGCGGCGTCTCGCCCAGCACAACGGTGTCCATCAACCACACCGCGTTGAGCGCATTCGGGGCATCGCGTGAAAACAGCACATAGCGACCGTCGGCAGACAGCGAAAAAACGCGCCCATCGAGATCGCTCGTACTCGTCAAGGGACGCTTTTCATCGCTCGTCCGCCGCATTACCCACGCATTGCCATTTGCCAAATAAACAATCGAGCCGCTTGGCAACGCGACATTGGGCAAACTACCTTGCGTGCCGACGGCAAGAATTTCATCTTTCGGTTGCACGACGATAGCGCGCGCTGTTTCGTGGCGCGCCGTTTCCTTGCCGTCTTCGGTTGTAATCGTATACGTGATCGTGGTCATGCCATTCGCGCCGAGTTGCAAAACTCGGATTTGGCTTTGCGGATAGGTTTCATCGCGCACAAGCGTTCGCGCAAAGGGAATGGGTTGAGCGACGTTTTCGGTGGTGAGCGTAACGCGCGTTACGGTGATCGTCGCACTGCGGCCGATTTCGGCAAAGAGCGGCGGGTCAATGCGATCGTTATCACCGAGCGCAAGATGTTGTTCGCGGAGTACGTCCTGCACCGTCACAGCTGTTGTATCAAACACGCGTCGATTCCCATCCGCGATCAGCGCGACACGCTTGGGCGCAGGCGCACACGCCGCGCACAAAATTAACAGCCAACAGAATGTAACTGCAAGTCGGGGCAAAGGTGTCGAGGCAAGCACGGATGCGAGTGTAGCACAATTTATTTGATTTGACTAATTCAGGCTTTCCAATTACAATAGCGCGGCAATTTTTCAGAGGAAGGTAACCGCAATGGAAGAAATTTTGTTGACCGCGCAACCGCGCGTAGTAATTGGCAAACAAGTCGGCGCAATGCGTCGCACAGGCACCATCCCGGCAGTTTTGTACGGCAAACATCTTGAGTCGCCGATGGCGTTGCAAGTTGACGAGAAAACGCTCAAGACCGTCGTCGCGCAAGCGGGACGCAACCGCTTGATCAAGTTGACGGTGGATTCTGGCGCGCCCCGTTTGGTCTTGACCCGCGAAGTGCAACGCAATTCGATCTCGGGTCGGCTGGTCCACGTGGATTTTCAAGAAGTCTCTATGACTGAAAAAATCACCACGTCGGTGCCGCTGGTCTTGGTGGGTATTTCGCCCGCCGTGACGCGCGGCGATGGTTTGTTGATTCACGGCATCAACACCGTACAGATTCGCATGTTGCCAGGCGATCTGCTTCCCAGTATCGAAGTTGACGTGACCCGTTTGGTGTCGTTGAACCAAGGTCTATATGTCAAAGACCTCAAGGTCAATGACAAGATCGAAATCCTCACCCCCGGTGATGAAATGGTCGCCAAAGTAGTTCCGGTGAAGGAAGAAGTGTTGACAACCGAAGCGCCAACGGTCACAGGTGAAGTCGAAGTCATTGGCAAGGGTAAGAAAGAAGAAGAAGGCGCAGAAGGCGCCGCACCTGCCGGCGAAGCCAAGAAAGAAGAAAAGAAATAGTTTGCTTGAGTGGATGGAGTGGGGCTGGCGCAAGCCGCCCCACTTTTTGTGTACGTCCGGAATGTGGTATAATGCGTTTGTTGGTTCTCATCTATCATTTGTTTTCGGCAGGAGCGCACGGCATTGTTTAGTCCACTGAATTGGCTCTTGGGACTTTTCTCTCGTGATATTGGCATTGACCTCGGCACCGCAAACACGCTCGTCCTCGTGTCCGGCGTTGGCATTGTAATTAATGAACCCTCGGTGGTCGCTGTTGAAAAACGCACCAAGCGCGTTCTCGCCATTGGCTCGGAAGCCAAGCAAATGGTTGGCCGCACCCCGGCGGACATTGTCGCCATTCGCCCCTTGCGCGATGGCGTCATTTCCGATTTCGACGTGACCGAAAAAATGCTCGAGTATTTTATTACCAAAGTTCACGATCAAGCGCTCTTGCCCTTACCGCATCGTCCGCGCATTGTCATCGGCATTCCCAGCGGCGTGACCGAAGTGGAAAAGCGCGCGGTGCATGACGCGGCGATGAATGCTGGCGCGCGCGAAGTATTTTTGATCGAAGAACCCATGGCGGCGGCAATCGGCGCGGGCTTGCCGATCACAGAGTCGATCGGTAGTATGATTGTAGACATTGGCGGCGGCACAACCGAAATGGCCGTGTTCTCGCTCGGCGGCATTGTGGTGAGCCGATCCATTCGCGTGGCGGGCGACGAAATGGACGAAGAGATCATGCGCTATGCGCGTGAAAAATATAATGTCTTGATCGGCGAGCGCATGGCGGAAGACATCAAGGTCGCCATTGGCTCGGCATTCCCTTTGCCCGAAGAAAAAACTTATAACTTGCGCGGGCGCAATATGATTACCGGCTTGCCCGCCGAAGTTGAAGTTTCCTCCATTGAGATCCGCGAAGCACTCGCCGGCCCGGTCAACCAAATTGTGGACGCACTAAAAACAACCATTGACGAAACACCGCCAGAGCTGGTGTCGGACTTGATGGTGCATGGTATTGGTTTGGCGGGTGGCGGCGCATTATTGGGCGGCATCGCCGAACGTTTGTCACAAGAAACTAAAATGCACGTGTTTGCGGCAGAAGATCCGCTGACGTGCGTGGTGCGCGGCGCGGGCCAAGTCCTTGCCGAACTTGACACCTTGCATCGCGTCATCACGCCTACCCGCGCGAATATGCGGCGATAGTTTCAGAATGTAGATTGCAGATTGCCGATCCAACTCATTCAAACAATCGCGCAATCTGAAATCTGAAATCAAAAACATGTACACCTCCAATCGCAATCGCACGACGATCCTCGTTCTGCTTTTCCTGGTCGCGATCCTGGCACTGGTCCTTCACCAAACGGGGCAACTACAACCGCTCGAAGATCTCGTCTTTGGTTGGGCGCAACCGCTTTTGCATAGCGCAACCGATGTGAGTGATACGGCACAAAACATCCCCGGCACGTTGACGGACATTAATACCCTGCGGGCCGAAAACGCGCGCCTGCAAGCCCAAGTCAACGAATTAAAAGTGAATGGCGTGCGCCTGAATGAGCTTGAAAAAGAAAACACCACCCTGCGGCAACAGCTCGGCTATAAACAAGCCATCGCAGATTTTGATCTCGTCGGAGCGGCGGTGTTGGAACGGAATCCAGATTTCGCGCACGTCATCGGTCAAGACCCATCCAACCTCGTGCGGTTTATTATCCTCGATCAAGGCACAGCGGAAGGTGTCAAAACCGGGATGCCCGTCGTTACGCCCGAAGGTTTAGTGGGCCGCATCACTTCGACGGGAACCCACTGGGCAAAAGTATTGCTCATGACCGATCCCACCAGTTCGGTCAACGCGGTGGTGCAATCCACCCGCGCGACGGGCGTGGCGCAAGGCGATGTCAATAGCAACCTACTTGGCAACGGCAATTTGATCATCAAGTATGTGCCGCAAGGTGAAGCGATTAAAATCGGTGATCTCATTTTAACTTCGGGGCTCGGCGGCACGTATCCCAAGCGCCTCGTCATCGGCCAAGTGACCGCCGTCAATAAACACGATAACGAATTATTTCAAGAAGCCACCATTCAACCAACGGTTGATTTCACGCGGCTCGAATTTGTGTTGATTCTAAAAAAGTTTACGCCGTCCGATATTACGCAAGAGCCAACCCCAACACCCACCGCCGCGCCTACACGCACGCGCACGCCAACACCCGCACCGTAACATGACTCTCTGGCTTCTCATTCCCTTGCTCGCACTAGCAACCTTGTTCCAAGTCACGCTGATGCCCACCTTGCCCTTCATCGGCTATAAACTTGATCTGCCGTTGATCCTGATCGTCGCCTGGGGCTTGCTGGCGCCATTCGGCGAAGCGGCCGAGTGGGGCTTTATCGTCGGCATCTTTCTTGATCTCGCTTCCGGTTTGCCCTTTGGTATACACATGCTTGCGCTTACAACGGTCGGCTTGTTAATGGGCGTGGGGCAAACTGCGTTTTTTCGCGGTAACCTCATCGCGCCGCCTGTCGCCATGATTCTCGCTACGTTGCTCTACCATCTCGTCATCCTCGGCATTCTCGCGCTACTCAATTGGGACATTGTGTGGAACGATTATTTGATCTATGTGACATTGCCCACGGCAATTCTGAATGCCTTTGCCCTGCCCTTTGTCTATGTGCCATTGCAACGCCTCCAGCGCCGTCTGCGCCCGCGCCTCGAAGTCTAACTTGCCGCGCGCGTGTCTACTTGTTTACTTTACTAACTTGAGTTATAATTTTTCCCGTGAATGATCCAGAAAACGAATACTCGTTTGCTCAAACCATAAACGATGAAAACGAAACGCCGCGGCATAAATTCCGCTTGATGCGCGTTTTGATCATCGCCGCGTTCGCCCTCCTCGTCTTGCAACTCGGCCAAATTCAAATCGTCAACGGCGACTATTATCGCAATGCCGCCAACCAAAACCGCTTTCGCCTGATCCAAACCGACGCCTTGCGCGGCATTGTCTATGATCGCACCGGCAAAATTCTCGTCCGCAATATTCCCTCCTTCAACGTCTCAATTATTCCGGCGGATTTGCCCGACGACCCCACCCAGATTTATCAGCGCCTGGCTTCTCTACTCAACATGCCCATTGACACGATCATTGAAAACACCGTGGCAGATCCCATTGGCAGTGTGCCGAGCGAAATGGAACGCATCGTAACGCCACCCAAGCGCAAACCTGGCATCAGCGAACTGGTCGCCAAAGCGCAACGCGATCCCTTTGCGCCCGTCTTGATCCAAACGAACGTCCCGCGTCAAGCGGCATTTTATCTCGAAGAAAACCATCTCGATTTTCCTGGCGTGCAAGTAGGTTTGGAACCCGTGCGCGAATATGTGGAAGGTCCGCTGTTCGCGCACATTCTCGGCTATACGGGTCACATTCCACGCGAGACATTTGCCGATTATCAAGCGCAAGGATACGCCTCCACCGATCAAGTCGGCTTGACTGGCGTCGAGCAAACGTTTGAAAATGATTTGCGCGGCATCAAAGGACGGCGCTATATCGAAGTGGACGTGGCCGGCCGCGAAGTCGCCAACCTCGGCGAAGAAGCACCCACACCGGGAAACAATGTCGTCTTGGCATTAGACGCCGATTTTCAAAAAACTGTCGAGACCATTCTAGCCAAAGCGCTCAAAACCTCGAAAGCGAAACAAGCCGTTGCAATTGCACTCGATCCGCGCAACGGCCAAATCTTGGCGATGGTTTCATTGCCCAGTTACGATAACAATTTATTCTCAACCGGTATTTCGGTTGACGATTACACTAACCTGGCACAAGACCCACTGCATCCGTTAATGGATCAAGCGATCTCCGGCCAGTACCCGCCCGGATCAACATTCAAGTTGATTCCCGCGAGCGCGGCATTGCAAGAGCATGTCCTTGACATCAACACGCGCTTGCAAACACCCGGCATCCTCTGGGTGCCCAATAAATACTATCCCGACAACGAGCGGTTGGCGCAACCCTTTTATGATTGGTACAAACCTGGGTTCGGTTCGCTGACCATTCGCGACGCGCTCGCCGTTTCCTCCGACGTATTTTTCTACCAAGTGGCGGGCGGCGAATCGCCGTCCTTCGACACGGGCTTGGGCGAAGAACGGCTCGCCGGCTACGCGCGCATGTTTGGCTTGGGCGAACTCACCGGCGTTGATTTACCTGGCGAAGCCAAGGGTCTTGTGCCTGATCCCGCGTGGAAACGCAAAACCATTGGCGACATTTGGACCGTGGGCGACACGTACAACATGGGCATCGGTCAAGGTTATGTACTTGCCACCCCGCTCCAGGTTGCCGATTACACCGCGATTGTGGCAAACGGCGGCACACTCTACAAGCCGCAAATCGTCAATTCGATCGTTGACGCCAACGGCAAGGTCGTGCGCCAAATTCAACCCCAAGTCATTCGCCACGTTGCCGTTGATCCCAAAGACTTTGCGATTGTGCGCGAAGGAATGCGCAATTCCGTCACGCGCGGCACGTCCTCCGCCGTCAATCTCGCCGATGTCAACGTTGCCGCAAAAACCGGTACCGCCGAGTACTATGGACCCAAAGTCAACGGACACTTGCCAACTCACGCTTGGTTTACATCCTTTGCGCCGTATGACAATCCGCAAATTGTCGTGTCCGTATTTGTGTATGGCGGCGGCGAAGGTTCCGCCGTTGCCGCCCCAGCCGCCGCGGATATTTTGCGCGCCTATTTCCGGCTAGACGCTAATTCGCCGCTCGTCGCCAATACTCAGCCAATTGCGCCATCCGTCGTCGTCAAGCCATCTGCGCCAAGCGGCGGCACCGGACCCGCACCGGCTCCCGCACACAAGTACACCGGGCGCGTGTTAGGCGTGGACAATTGGCACGAAGAGCAACCCGGCATTTACGGGACGGTCGTAGACGCAACCGGGCACGGTGTGCCAAACATCCGCGTCGCCGTAGACAAGTGCGACGGCAACGCAATCTTTAACGCCACGAGCGACGCCAACGGCGCATTCAGTTTCAACGGCATGTATTGGCACGATACCTTGCATTGGTGCGTGCGCACCACTGCACCTTCCGATTCCGACACGCTCACCGTGGACGTTGCACCCTACAAACGTTACACCGTTCAATTTGTCCCGACACAGTAGAAACAATGCATCCTGAATTCGTCTCGTTCAAAGGCACCCGTGAAGGAATCGTCATTACGCTCGGCGATGGCGAGTGGCAACAAGTTCTCAATGAGTTGACAACGCAGTTGGATCGTCCCAGCGCGCAATCGTTTTTTCGCGGCGCGCGCGTGTTGCTCGAAACTGGTAACCGCGCCATTGACGTTGTCAAGATCGAAGAATTGATCGCCCTGCTCGCCCAGCATAGCATGACCCTCACGTCGGTTAGTGGCGGTTTGCACGCGCACGAAGCACTTTTGCAGGCACAAGCGCATTACGCGCCACCGGAATTTGCGCCGCCGCTCATACCGGAAATGGCCGCGACGGAAACCACTGCGCCGCCCCTGCCACTCGCAGTTGAAGCGCCCTTGCCGTTGGACGGCGCCGAAGCACTGCTCATTCATCGCACCGTGCGCTCAGGTCAACGATTTCATTATGCAGGCACCATCGTTGTCATCGGCGATGTGAACCCGGGGGCCGAAGTGATCGCCGAAGGCGATATTATTGTTTGGGGCAAATTACGCGGAGTCGTTCATGCCGGGTCCACCGGCAATGAAAACACAATGGTCGGCGCGCTGATTCTCACGCCAACCCAATTACGCATCGGTGATTTGATCGCCCGTGCGCCGGATAACAAACATCCGCGCAATTGGCCCGAAGTCGCGCGCATCCGCGATGGACGTATCATTGTCGAACCCTGGAGCGGATCGTAACTCGCGCGCAATTTGGCGCCTTAAAGGAATTCCATGGCAGGACGAGTCATCACCATTACCTCAGGCAAGGGCGGCGTCGGTAAAACCACCACAACCGCCAACATCGGCGTGGCATTAGCACGGCGCGGTCAACGCGTCGCATGTCTGGACGCTGACATCGGCTTGCGCAATCTCGATGTCGTCATGGGCTTGGAAAATCGCATCGTCTATGATTTAGTTGATGTGGTCGAAGGACGCGCGCGGTTGCGCCAAGCGCTCATCAAAGATAAACGCTTGCCTGAATTGCAATTGTTGCCTGCCGCGCAAACTCGCGATAAAACCGCCGTCAACGAAGCCCAAATCATCAAATTGTGCGAGGACTTGAAACAAGAATTTGATTTTGTGTTGATTGATTCGCCCGCCGGAATCGAAACCGGGTTCAAAAATGCCATTGCGCCCGCCGATGAAATCATCGTTGTCGTCACGCCCGAAGTCTCGGCGGTGCGCGACGCCGACCGTGTGATCGGTTTGGCGGAGGCGCACGAAAAAGCCGCGCCCCGGCTGATCATCAATCGCTTGCGGCCTGCTATGGTGCGGCGCGGCGACATGTTGGATACCGCCGATGTGCTCGAGATTCTCGCGATCGAATTGCTCGGCATTGTACCGGAAGACGAAGCGATCATCACCTCAACCAACAAGGGGCAACCTGTCGCGCTCGAAAATCATTCGGCGGCGGGCGCGGCGTTTACGCGCATCGGACAACGTTTATTGGGCGAAACCGTCCCTTTCCAAGCCTTCGCCGACACGCCGAATCTTTTGGACCGCTTTTCAAACTTGTTTCGCCATTAGTTTGTGCCAGTCGTACCCTCGACTGAAAGAGAGACGCCATGGATTTTATCTCGCGTATTTTGGGCCGCCCGGATTCCGACAGCGCGCAGTTAGCTAAACAACGTTTGCAAATGGTGTTAATTCAAGATCGCACCAATATCTCGCCCGAAACGCTCAACCTATTGAAAGACGAAATTATCACGGCGATTTCAAAGCACATTGAAATTGACCAACTGCATGTCGAGGTCTCGATCACCGAGAACAATATGGGACATCAGTTGATCGCCAACATTCCCGTGCGCGATGAACGCGGCGCGCGCAACAGCAAACGCACCGCCGCGCGCAAAGCGACCTAGGTTTTTATGGAACGTCTATCGCGCCAACGCGCGCTTCATTTTGATTTCTGGCTCTTTGGCGCGACGCTCATACTCGTCGTCATCGGTCTGCTGATGATCTATAGCGCAACCGAGTGCATTACGAACGAACCGCTCACCTGGCAAAGCACCGCCGTGCGCCAATTGCTCTACGTCATCGTCGGTTTGATCGCCATGGTCATCCTCGCCACCATTGACTATCACGTCTATGAGCAAACCCGCTGGATCATCTGGCTCGCCACACTGGTTCTTTTGCTGATCGTCGACGCGCTCGGCTTGATCACCTTTGGCGCGCAGCGCTCAATTGATCTGCGCGTCTTTACGCTCCAACCCTCCGAGTTAAGCAAGCTATTGCTCATTCTCGTCACCGCGAAATATATGGCGGATCACGCCGATGAAATGTGGAAATGGCAACGCCTCGCGGTCGCATTCTTTTTTGTCGCCGTGCCCATCGGGCTCGTCTATCTGCAACCCGATCTCGGCACAGCCATTGTCATTTCGGCGACCTGGGGCGTGATGGCACTCGCGGCGGGCATGAAATGGCGGGACGTCTTGATCATCGTCGGAGTCGGCGTCATTGCCGCACCATTGATCTGGACAAACCTGCGTCCCTATCAACAAGAACGAATTCTTACTTTTATTGACTCGGAGCGCGATCCGCTCGGCGCGGGTTATAATGTCACCCAAGCGCGCATTGCCATTGGATCGGGCGGTTTGTGGGGGCTGGGTTTTTGTAGCGGCACGCAAAGCCAACTGCGTTTTCTTCGCATTCGCCAAACTGACTTTATCTATTCCGTCATCGGCGAAGAGCTGGGCTTTGCGGGTTCTTTGCTCGTGATCCTCCTTTTCGGTTTTATCCTCTTTCGTCTTATCCGCGTTGCCATGCTCGCGCGCGATCCGTATGGCAAACTGATCGCGGTCGGCATCACCGCAGTCGTCCTCGTGCAAAGCTATGTGAACCTGGGGATGAATCTCGGCTTGATGCCGGTCACAGGGATTCCCTTGCCATTCATCAGTTCCGGCGGCAGTTCGCTGATCACACTCCTCGCGGCGGAAGGCGTGGCGCAAAGTATCTTGATGCGGCATCGCGGCTTGAAGCTGGAAGGTTCGGGGAAAAAATATGTTTGACGATGCCAAGCGGCATATCCGAGCTTCGCACGCGCGGCTCGGTCAAGCGAAATAGAATGAGCGTGTGGCGACATTCGATCCGATGGTGGTCCTGCTTGGCTTGCATCGGCATCGTCGGGCTAGGCGGTGCGGCGTGCGCGCCTGAACCACAGACCGCCGCCGAATTTTTAGCGCGCGGACAAACGCTGGCGCAAAGCGGAAACGACGATCAAGCCATCGCGGATTTCACGCAAGCGCTTGCGCTCGAATACAAGAATGCTCAAGCGTATTATGCGCGCGCGCTCGCGTATCGGCGCCAAGGCAAGTCCGCACTCGCCGCCGCCGACCTCGAACAAGCGCTGTACTATAACCCAGATTTTGCGGAAGCGTATAACGAACGCGGCTTGATCAACGACGAACTTGGCGATGCGGGACTCGCGTCGGCAGATTTTTCGCGCGCGCTTGAGCTCAAGCCCAATTACGCCGAGGCGTACTTTAATCGCGCCGTGTTGAACGACGAACGCGGCTTGCTTACTCCAGCGCTTGAAGATTATTCTCATGCGATTCAACTCGAACCGGAGATGAGCCAAGCATATTTGGGACGCGGCATGGTCTATGCCTTGCTCCAGCAAAATGACCGCGCGCGTGCTGATTTTAACCATGTGTTGACGTCAGCCCAAGACCCAGCATTACGCGCCCAAGCAACCAAGCAGTTGAACGCCTTGAGCCAACCTTGATGAAATGAAAAACGCGCGCCGAGTATTCTGCGCGCGTTTTTGATCGCCTAACGCTGATCCACCAACCACTGCGTCCACAAGGTTTCCATTCGCCCGTCCTGTTTCATCGCGTCAATCACCGCGTTGATTTCCGCAAGCAAGGTCGGCGTGGTGCGGCGGACAGCCACCACCACCAGTTCGTTGACCAATGGATCGCCCACCGTTTTAACCCCGCCATCACTGCGCGCAAAATCGTTGAACGCAATCAAATCTGTAAACACCGCGTCCACCTGCCCCGCCCGTAACGCGCGCAAGGCATCCATCGGCGTGTTGTATTCGCGCAAATCGTACTGCAAGCGTCTTTGCCAGCGCCGCGCAAACGCATCCCCGGTTGAGCCCAGCTCAACGCCAATCCGCTTGCCGATCAGATCCGCCGATGTTTGCGTTGCCGTATCTTGCGTGCCCACGACGATCACGGGGCCGCCGTCAAAATAAGCGTGCGAGAAACTAGCGTCTTGCGTTTTCTTTGGATCATACGGCAACGCAGAAATGATCGCGTCAAACTGTTCCGCTTTCAACGCATCGTACAAGCCATCGAACCCGGAATACACATAGTCCACATGCACCGTCGTCGTGATCGCGCGCGACCACTCGCGCACCATAACATCCGCCAGCGCAATATCCAAGCCGGTCAAATGTCCCTTGCCATCGTCCGACTCGAACGGCGGAAACGATGGATCGATGCCAACGCGAAATACGCCGTCGGTGGTAATGCGCACCCAGGTTGCATCCAGTTTGGCGGGCGGCTTGGGAAGCCCGTTGACGAGCGCATACACGATCAACCCGCTCAAGGCGAGTAGGACGAGCGGTAACGTCCCCAGACGGAGCCGCCCGCTGAGCCGCCACCCATTATTGCGTCGCATACTTTTGCACTTCATAGTAAATTGGCTTGAGATCAAAATCCGGCGTGACAAACGTAAAATAATCTTGGTAGGTTTGCGCGGGGAATGGATAGCGGAACGCCCACAACGCGCACGCATCCAACCAAGCCCACTGCTGGGCAAGTGCGTACGCGCGCAACGTATATTCGATGCGCTCGGCGGGGCGAACGGCTTTGGTCCAACGCGGATGATCATTCCAACCGCCTTCGGTGATTAGCGCGTGCTTGTTCGCATCGCCGTTCTTGATCATAATCGCGTGCAGTAACTCCGTGCGCCTAAAATTCACCCGATTCGGCGCGGGCGCTTCATCGGCGGGGCTCGTCCAACCATAAGCGTGAATCGCCAGGACATCGAAATAATCTTTCGCGCCCGCATCGTACATTTGTTGCAAATAATCCAGATCGCTCATCGCGTCCACCGTGCCGGGCGGTGCCAGCGTGGGCGCAAGCGCGCCGGCGAGAATCTGCACATTGGGATCCGCGGCTTTGGCATACGGATACACCGCTTGCAACAAACGCGCGTATTCGGCTGGGTTGATTGAACGATAGCCCCACTCAAAGTTCAAATTGGGCTCGTTCCAAATAATAATGTACCGGACGCGTCCGCGAAAATGGCGCACAAACTCGCCGACGAAACTGGCAAACTGGGGATAGTGCGCCTCGTCGAGATAGCTCGGCGCGGAATCACGCGGACGCGCCCACTCTGGCACAAAACCCAGCCGCGCGATCAGCGTCAGCCCTTGCCGTTGCGCGTGATCAACTACCGCGTCAGCGTGCGTCCAATCATACTCGCCTTCCGCGTTTTCAATATAGCCCCAGGGAAAATAATCCACCACCCAGGTCGCGCCCATTTCGCGCACCAGCTCGAGCGTCTTTTTAATTTTCCATTCTTCCACTTCATCCGTCAGCCGCGTATGCACACCAATTTTAGGATTCGTCGTCCGCACCGTTTGTGGCGCGCCTAGCGTCACAAGAATCGGCGGCGGCGTGGCGAGCACATAGAGCATGACACCCAAGATAGCAACTTGCGCCAGCCATCTCCAGGCCCACCCAGTTCGTAACATGGACCGACTCGCATTTTGGAATTGCCCCATTCCATCACCCATTGACAAAGCGCACTCTTTCAGATTATTATATCGTTAGTTCATTACCAACTGAAAAATCGTCCGCGCGTCTCGTGCCTGTTCGTTTTTTCTTAGACAAGGAGGATTTTGGAAATGGTAGAGAACGGCGAAGTCGCTTTGTTCATTGACTTTGAAAACATTCGTTATGGTTTGAAAAACAATTTTGCTCGAGAACCCGATCCACAACTTTTAATGGCCAAGGCGCGCAAATATGGTCCGGTCGCTTTGGCAGTAGCATATGCCGATTTCACCGAACATCCGGATTACTTTCGACGCAAACTCGAAGTGGCAGGGATTACGCCGCGCGACGTTCCGCGCCGCAGTCCCGATGTAGCACACAAGAGCAGTTCCGACATGGCGATGCTGATGGACATTATTGATTGCTTGCTCGACCGCCCGACCGTCAACACGCTCATGCTCATGACCGGCGACAGCGATTTCATTCGCGTCGTCGCGCGCGCGCGGCATCGGTTTGGCAAACGGGTCATCATCTCCGGCGTGCCGGGGAGCGTCTCGAACGATCTCATCTCATCGGCGGATGGCGCTGATCCGGTGATTGAAGCCGAATGGTCCGCCAGCCCCCAGCCAGATTTGTATGCGCCGCCCGTGGTGGAGCCGCTTGACGTAGCCCCCGCTCCAATTCCGCTCGATCCCGCAACTACACTTTCCGAGATCGAACGCCACTTGATCAGACTGATTGATCACCTGGACCGCACTCGTCCATATCTGACTTTTTTGTTCGTCAAGACTCATGCCTTGTCTCCTAATAATCAAGTCACGTTGACTCCAATGCAAGTTGATCTCATCTTGACCACATTTAAGGAACGCGGCATTTTGCGCGATGAAGTCCGCGAGCAAGACGGCCGCACGTTGCGCTTTCTGTATTTTATCCGTGACCACATGCTAGTTCAACAAGTGCTCAAAGAAACCCCTAGCTCAAACTGAGCCAAACGCCGCCCGACCGCGCCGATTTTTCAGATCAACAAGGGAGACCGCTTGGGTCTCCCTTGTTTTTTACGCATCGCGTTTCGCTTTTAACCCACCCGATTCTTCCACCGACACACGGACTCGGAAATTTATTTTTGCCGTGCCTTGTACACTTCAGTCGCTTGCTTGACCAGTGGCGCGGCAACCGAGATCAATTGCGCTAAATCCTTTAGCGTCCAACTCGCCAACCACGCAGTTCGCGCGGGCGGGCGCTCCGCCGCGCGCGCCGCCGCAGGTTCCACCGCTGGCTCAGCCACCGCGCGCCGCGACGCTAAAGCTCGGCTCGCAATGAGCACCGCAATCAAAGCGGTAACCGCGCCACCGACCAAACCGCCCACGAGCGCAGGAAAAGCCTCACTCTTGCGAATGGCTTGAGCGACCTCGCCGACTCGTTGTAAAACTTGTTGCGCGTCCGGTTGTTGTTCCATGGAATCCTCATTTACCTAGCACATAGTTGATCACGCCGTGTAACGTCGTCGAGTACTGCGCACTCGCGCTGTGCATCGCAATCGGCACATTCGCCACCCGCTCAGAAACGCGCGCCGTTGTTTGTTGAATTCGCAACGCCCAGACCTGCGCGTTCAGTAATGGCATCTTAAGCCACCGATTAAATCGGCGCAAGTACAGTTGCGCGAAATAAAACAGCGCTCCCGGCACCAACACGCCGATAAACGTCAACAAACCTAGCCAGAGAATCGAAAGATCACGCCACGGTCCAAGTCCATTCGGGTCCATTTAATTTTTCCCATCTACGACCACCCAAATTTCGGCGGCGTACTTGCGCGCATCGTCATCGCCAGTTTGCAAAATGCCAACGAGCGGCGCGCGCATCAACGGGCTTGCAATCCGCTTGAGCGCGTCCGCCGCCACCGCACGAATTTCCGGCTCGCCCATTTGCAATTCAACAAACAACGCCGGCAATGCCTTGTCCGATGCAATTTCGCCGAGCGCCTTGGCAGACGCCACGCGCATCCGCGTATCCACTACGCCCACGCGCGCATCGCCGCGCAACGCAACCAGCAGTGGCTCGATCACGCGATCCGTGCGCGCATGACCTAACGCCGCGACAACATGATCGCGCACGTCCGCGCTAATATCACGCAACTGCGGCAAAAGATATTCGATGCCGCGATCCAATTGCAACGCGCCCAGCAAATCCGCCGCCTGGATGCGCACAGCCGCGTCCTTGTCTTTTAATTTGGCGGCAAACTGATCGACCGCGTTGTCATGGTGCATCTCACTCAACGCGGCCATGGCGTCCGTTTCACCTGCCCACGCGCGCTGTTTCATTTCTTGGGTAACCAATTCGCGTTGATCGTCGCGCACGGTTTGCGCGTGAGCCAGCACACGTCCCGCCAGCGCCAGGTTGCCATGCGCCACCAGCGCATCAACCAGCCTGCTCGCATCGCCCAAGCCCGCGTAGAACAAGCTCACATCGTCCCAAGCGTGATCGTCAAAATGCTCGGCGAGTGATTTCAGATCCGCCGTTGCGCGCAACGCGCGTGCGGCAAAATAGGCTTGCCAGAGATCGTGCGTAAACTCGGCCGTGCGATTACGTCCGGCGCGCAAAAATCCTTTGGCTCTGGCTAAAAATTCATTCGACGGCGCTTTGCCCTGCTGTCCCGCCAGCGCAACTTCTTCCAACATTTTCGCTGAATCGTCCGCATCGCTTACAATCGCGCGCGCATACGCGTCGAATAAATCAGTGCGGCGCGTCGGCAAGGGTTGGTCCACGCGCCACACCCGCGCGAGCAAACCGAATGTCATGGGATTTGCGGTCAACGCGCGCGGCACCGGATTGGCTTTTAACGCGGCAAGTAATCCGCTAGCATTCGCGGCATTCCATTTTTGCGCGTATGCTTCCAGGTCGCCATCCCGCCAACCCGGAAGCGCAAATTCGCCGTAACCGGGAATCGGCGCAGTCGCCGTCAGCACAATCCGCGCATCCTTGAATTCCGCGAGCCATGCCAGCAATTGATCTTGCGGCACTGCATCGGCATCATCAACGAGAACTAGCGCGCGGTGGTTGTTCAAGACACCGGGAAAATATACCCGCGGACATTGCGCGGCGAGATCGTCGCCGAGATTGAGACCGCGCGGGAGATCGGTGATCCGTGGCAAGGATTGCCCACGTAACTCGCCTCCCGAAAAAAACAGCGGCACTCGGTCGAGCGAATGTACGCGCAAGCCGTGCGCGTGCGCGCGCGCCAGGTGCGCGAGCGCGGTCGTCTTGCCCGCACCAGCCGCGCCAGTGATCACGACATGCGGATCGCGCGCCAGCGCCGCGTTCAAACCGCGCGGCTCGATCCATTCATTCTCCAATACCACGTGCGCGTTGGGATACTGCACCAAACGAAAACGATTAGCGAGATGTTCGGCGTACTTGACTTGAAAACGAAGTGCCGGGTCGAAGAGTTGCGTTAGCCAGTTCATTGAATTCCTTTCGGCGCGATTTTATCACGAGCAAAGAGAATAGTCAAAGCGAATTTTGCCAGCATGGGATGGTTCATTGCCAATGACGTAGACACCGGAGTAAATATCAGCCAATCTCCATTGTAATTTATCGGTTACGTGCTATAATCGGCGCTGGTGATGCTGCCACGACTGATCGGTGCGATCAGTCGTGGCAATTTTATTTTTGAAAGAGGCAACCAATGAAACAATTGACCCAGTGGACTTGGCTCGCGCTCATGCTCGTCTTGGCCGCTTGCAGTCCCAGTGCGCCTACCGCAACTCCTACACCGATCCCGCCAACCGCAACCGCATTGCCCACGGCGGACGCCAAGGCAACTGAAACCCAAATTGCCAAAAATATCTTTGCCACGCAAACAGCAAGCGTGCCAACCGCGACCAGCACCCCCATAGCTACACCCACTCCCACACTCGCGCCTGGCGTCTTGTTCAACGATGATTTTGGTTCCAAGCAAACCACACTCGACAACGGTTGGTCTATTGCCACCTCAAGCAACACGGACTCGGATCGTGCGTGGGCGCCGAATCAATATATTATGACGGTGAACAAACCGGATTGGATTACCTATGAGTGGCCTCAAGGCACATATTATAATTTTGGCGCAGAGATCGAAGCGCAACCGTCTAGCCCCAACGCCGAATATGGCATTGTCTTTCGGATCAGCGGAAGCGGAGCCACGCGCAATTTTTATGTTTTTGGCATCACGACCGAAGGGCAATGCCGCTTGCGTAAATTTGTAGATGGTCAATGGGTTAAAGATGCGCTGGTGCCATTGACACCTTCGGCAAAAATCAATCCAGGTCAAGCGAAAAATAAATTGGGCGTGATCGCCGATGCATCAGAAATCTCACTTTATATCAATGGCTTTCTCGTCAGCACCATTTATGATGATTCGATCAAGAATGGTTCGACGGGACTCTATGTCTTGACCACCGACAATAATCGCGCGCAAGTGATTTTTAGCCAATTCACATTGTTCATTGTGGATCGAGCCAAAACCGTGATGGGCAAACTCCAAGCGCCGCTGGCAACCGCTACCCCAACGCGCACGCCGACACCCAAGTTCACCGCGACACCGCTTCCAACCAATACGCCGCCGCCGCCCGCAAAAATCCAAGCGTTTATGCCTGGTATAATTCCTTGCACGTCCTGGTCTACGAATGGTTGTCAGTGGAACTATGAAGTCATCTTTACCGAGCAAAACGGCGGCTATGCCACTATCACCAACATCGGTCGCCGGTATATTGACATCAAAGGCGGCGTGTGGAAATCATCCGGCGGCGAATGGGAAACCCAAAGCCTTGGCATTTCCGCGCATGGCTCAAATAGTTACAAGTCGTGGGTGCGTACCACACCGGGTAGCGATCCCGATCTAAATAATGGCAGGGTGATCGTGAGTTACGAGGGACGCGACGTGATGGGCAACACCTTCAGCGGCAGTGTGTCCGCTAAACTCGCCGCCGCGCCATGAGCAAACTGCGTCCCATTGCTCTAGTCGAGATGAATTATTAGGACTTGCGCTCAGGTTGTCATTTCGAACCGTTTTCCCGCAAGGGAGCTTGCTCTGCGAGAAATTTGTGCAAAATTCAAGACGCTCCGCGTCACTGCGTTCGAAATGACAAGCAAGTCCTGATTATATTGGTCTCACGTTTAGTTGTTTGAAAAACCCGCTTTCTCCATGAAAGCGGGTTTGCGTTTTTCTTTAGCCTGGTCATTGTTCAACTAACTGCCTGAATTTTCGGGCGTGGCGTTCCGCAATGTGTCAGCCTGTTCATTCCCAAACCGCAAATACCTGGGCTGGATACCTTCACGCGTTTCCTTGCGCATTTGCCCGATCAAATCCAGCGCGTCCGCTTCGGCATAGCCGCGCCAGCGCAATAACGCAAATGCAACCGTGCCTGTACGGTGAATCCCAGCCGAGCAATGAATCAGCATCGCATCTCCAGCATCGAGATATGCCGATAGCGTCGGCAACGTAGCGATCAATTGCGCGCGTTCGTCATTTTGCAAAACCCGGCCGCGTCGAATAGACACCCATGTCCATGCAATACCTAACTGCGCCATCGCCTCACGGACACGCAACGCGCCTTGTTCCTCGGTTAGTATCGTCACAACGCGCGTCACACCGAACGCACCCAACTGCACTTGCGTGTCGCGTCCCGGGAAATGCCACAAGGTCAATTTACCATTGCCAATCGGAACCCAATGACAGGTCAGCATGGTACTCCTTGAAAAAATACGACACGAATGAAGCCTGATCAAAACCGGTGTTCATCCGTGTCATTCGTTTTGCACGCGAATGGACAGTCATTACTTGCCGCGCTCTACGACAGGCGCGGACATCGCTTTTTGTGCGCGTTCCTGCCAAAGCGCCCAAACACTCAACGCCAACGCGAGTGCAATAATCACGACGATCACGTGCAACGTGTCTTGCAATGCGGCAACCTGGATCGCGGGAGGCGCGGTCGTTGCATCGCCGAGTGGGCCACCATGCGCAACCACCTGGCTTGCCCACAGCGTGCCGATGATCGCCATGCCCGCCGTCTGACCAATCGTGCGCGTCAGTGACAACAAACTGGATGCGACACCAAGTCGGTTACGCGGAGCCGCACCCATGATCGCGCTATTATTTGGCGAGTTGAACACGCCCATACCAATACCAATCGGCACAAAGCACATCACATACGTTAGAATCTGCGCTTGTTCATTCAGCGTACCAACTAGCGCATAACCGCCAACCAAAATCGCCAAGCCGATCACCGTCAGGCGGCGCGTGCCGAAACGATCTGACAGTGTGCCAGAAATTGGCGCGACGACACCCATGGCCAACGGAACCGTAGCCAGCATCAAGCCCGCCGTTTCAGGCGGAAGTTGCAAGACGTTCTGCAAAAAGAACGGCATTAACAAAACCGTGCCGGCACTCCCGACAAACACGGCAAACCCGGTAATGAGATTGACGCTGAACAACGCGTTGCGAAACAATTGCAAATCAACCATCGGTTGTGCCGCGCGCGCTTCGATCACGATAAACCCAGCGAGGATCACAGCAAAGGCAATGAGCAAACCCAGGACGAGCGGATCGGCAAAGCCATTTTCCTGTCCGATACTCAATCCGATCAGCAAGGCGAGCAAGCTCAAGCCCAGGGCAATTGCGCCAGCCAAATCAAATTTTTGTCCACCCGGTGGAACCGAGAGCGGCACAAAGCGAAAAACCAGGAGGATGCCCGCGATGCCAACCGGCACATTAACGTAAAAAATCCAATGCCAGGTCGTGACACCCAAGATCACGCCGCCGAGCGTCGGCCCCGAGATCGAGCCGAGCGAGATCATCAAGCCACCCAAGCCCAGCACCTTGCCGCGCTCAGACGACGGAAAGACCTCGGTGAGGATCGCCGTGCCGAGCGCCATGATCATTGCCGCGCCGACGGCTTGCAAGATGCGAAACGCGATCAAGATTTCGACGGTCTGCGCTGTGCCGCACAACATCGAGCCAAGGGTGAATATGATCATGCCGGAAAGATACAACCATTTCTTGCCGATCATGTCCGCGAGCCGACCGATGCTAAGCAACAAGGTGACGAGAACCAGCATATAGCCCAGCACAACCCATTGCACGATCGCGAATTGCGTATGCAATTCAGTTTCGAGCGTAGGCAAGGCAATGTTGACGATACTGCCGTCAATCGTAGCGAGGAACATGCCCGCCGCCACGGCGGCAAAGACAAACCACTTGGAAGTGAATTTATTTTGCATTGATTTTTTCTGTTACCCTAGTCCGTGCGACCATAGAGCCAGGTTAATTCGCGCAAGCGCGCGGCGATGTTGGCATCGAACGCGCCTGGCAAAACCCGCCAGCACCAATTGGGTTCGCCGCAGGTGCCCGGCAGATTCATGCGCGCATTGTGTCCGAGCGCAAGCAAATCTTGCGCGGTTGTCATCGCGGTATGCGCGACAGACGACCAGGTCAGCCGAATCATGTCCCACGCCATATCATGACCACTCACGCTCATGTACCGCCGCGCGTAATCGCGTTCCTTGTCGTTTGAGGTCACTTGATACCAACCGGTCACGGTATCATTGTCGTGCGTGCCGGTGTAGGCAATGTAATCGCGCGTATAATTGTGCGGCAAGAATGGATCGGTCGCATCGCCGCCGAACGCAAATTGCACAACCTTCATGCCGGGATAGCCAAATTCATTTTGAAGCGCATCCACACCGGCGCGCGATTTCTTGTCGAATTCGCCCAGGTCTTCGGCGATGATTGCCAGATCGCCCAATGCCTTGGTCACGGCGCGAAACAGATCGGCACCGGGTCCCAGCACCCACTTGCCATTGATCGCCGTTGTTTCGTCGGCTGGCACAGCCCAGTAATTGTAGAATCCACGAAAGTGATCAATGCGCACCACATCGCTTTGCGCGAACGTCATTTTGAACCGCGCGATCCACCAAGCGAAATTTTCTTCCGCCATGGCTTTCCAACGATACAACGGATTGCCCCACAATTGTCCGGTCGCGCTAAAGAAATCCGGCGGCACACCGGCAACAGACGTCGGGCGCAGTTTCTTATCGAGTTGAAAGAGATGCGGGTTTGCCCACACGTCCGCGCTGTCCATCGCCACATAGATCGGCGCATCGCCGATAATGCGGACGCCGTGATCGTTCGCGTATGCTTTCACGGCGAGCCATTGCGTCATAAATTGCCACTGGAGCCATTTTTGATTTTCAATTTGTGTTGACAAGGTTTTGCGCCAATGCGAGATCGCCTCGGGTTTGCGCGCGGCGATCTCGGCGTTCCATTCTTGCCAGGGGCGCAAATTATTTTCTTCCTTTAGCGCCATGAACAGCGCAAAATCGTCGAGCCAGGATGCTTGCGTTTTGCAAAATTGTTTGAACGCATGGTGTTGTTCTGCGGTGCTATTTGCCAAAAAATTGGCAAACGCGCGTTTGAGCAACTCGGTTTTCCAGCGAATCACCGGACCATAGTCCACGCGTTCGTTTGGAAACACCGGCACACTGTCCAAATCGGCATCGGTGAGCAAACCTGCATCGCGTAATGTTTCGGGACTGATCAGCATCGGATTACCGGCGAACGCCGACAGACCTTGATATGGTGAATCGGCATAACCCGTTGGACTGAGCGGGAGAATTTGCCAATAGGCTTGCCCAGCAGATTGCAAAAAGTCGACTAGGCGAAATGCGGCATCGCCAAGATCGCCGATGCCAAAGCGACCTGGAAGACTGGTTGGATGCAAGAGAATGCCACTGCGGCGATGAAATTTCATTTTTGAATCAACCTCGTGTTAAATGAGTGTCTGTATTATATGCGAATCCTCGCGGCGCGCACATTGACTTGGACGCTAAAAATTCTAGCAGATTTTTAATTGTTCTAAAACCGACCTGGCTATAATCAAGGGAATTTCCCACCCGCAGATTCTGCTGAAGGAGGCAGATATATGGCTACTCGATCCAAATCTGTGCGTCACTCGACGGTATCCGCCAGGCGCAAGCCCTCCGTTGTACCACCCTCTACGCCGCCGCCATCGAAAGGAGCGCCAGCGATTCCAGTTGGCGATCCATCTTTTGCAGAACCAACGGTGAGTGCTGACCCGACCACATTTTCACAACACAAGAACGACACTCTATACTACAGTTCGAAAAATCTCAATCCGCAAGTTGTGCCAAGTCCACGCAATCCCGCAAACCTGACATTGAGTTTGCAAACAGTCTGGGGCAAACAAGGTGCGGCTAGAATTCAAGCGCTCAATAAAGCCGGACGGATTGTCTTTCACTCGGTCGGCGACACTGGCTCGACCAAAGGTCCACTCACGATTGACACCGTGGCGGACAAGATGGTGGCAGATTTCAACGAAGCCGATCCTGCTGATGCGCCATCGTTTTTCTTTCACCTGGGTGATGTCGTCTATAGTTTTGGCGAGAGTGCATTTTATTATGATCAATTCTACGAACCGTATCGTAATTACAATGCGCCGATTCTCGCGATCCCTGGCAATCACGATGGCATGACGTATACCGGCGACCCAGAAGCGACACTTGCGGCGTTTCTCAATAATTTTTGCACGCCCACGTTTCAGAAACCTAGTGAAGCAGGCGGGTTACGACGCACGACGATGATCCAGCCCGGAGTTTATTTCGCATTGGATGCGCCGTTTGTGCGCATTATCGGTTTGTACAGCAACGCACTCGAAGACCCCGGCGTTATTTCAAGCCAGGGCGGAAAATTCCCCCAAGTGGGCGATCAGCAATTGACGTTTTTGGGTGATCAACTTGGCCAGCTGAAAGCTCAAAATTACCAGGGCGCAGTGATTCTCGCGGTGCATCATCCGCCTTTTTCAGGCGGGACGGGTCACGGGGGCAGTCCGCTCATGCTTCAAGAAATTGATGCCCAATGTCAAAAAGCCGGGTTTTATCCGCACGCTGTTTTTTCGGGACATGCGCACAACTATCAACGCTTTACCCGCACCGTTGGGCAAACGCAAATTCCGTATCTCGTTGCGGGTTGCGGCGGTCACAACATTTTGCCGAACAGCCCGGTGCGAACACCCGCCCAGGTTGATTCGCATACAACGATTGATCGCTTTATTGATGAATATGGTTACTTGCGCGTGGTCGTCGATGCGCATAAATTACGCATCGAATTTCACAACGTGGCATCTGGCGTGACGACGAAATCTCCGTACGATGCCGTCGTCGTGGATCTCAAGACGCGCAAATTGTTACCGGGTTAGATTTTACTAGACCGACCTGTATTGATTGAGAACGAGCGAGTGTAACTAGACTCGCTCGTTTTTACTTCGCAACGTTGCGCACGCTTACTGTTTTACTGTCCCACTATTTTCTGTCCTGCATAACCCGTCATCTCGACAAAGCCACTCCCGGTTACGGTTTTGCCGTTTGATTGCCCGTTGATGCTGACGGCACCTTCCCAATATATAATCGAGACACGCATTTCCTGATCTGCGATGTACGGTTTTAATTCCAATTGCAAATTTGCGGCTGGAACCGTAATCGCCCAACGCGCAGGATACGTTGCGCGGGACAGGTTGCTCGTCCACGTAGCGAGCGGTTGAATGGTGAATTGATCGCGCGTCAGGTGTTGGGTTGTGCCGTCCGCTTCGATCAGCGTGCCGGATGAAAGCGGCTCGAGGCTTCCATCTTTTTGTCGAATCTGAAACAGCATCAGCTCCCGTTGGTCGCTCAACTGGATCGAGAACCAGTCCCAGCCGACCGCGTTTGCGCCTAGCACGGCAGTGCTCCACTCGTGATCCATCCACGACAAACCGGTCACCGGGATTGTTTCGCCGTTAAGCGTGAGCGTACCCTGGCTTGCCATGCGCGTGAACGAATAATAGTACGAGGCGTTGCCCGCATCCACCGATTTTTGCGACAGTCCCCGATCGCCTTGAAGCACTAGCGGTTTGGCGGCAGTCAGCGTCAGCGTGATCGCGCGTCCGGCATCGTTCGCGCGCAACTGAACCTGGTTGCCTTGTACGTCCAGCGCGGTCGCGTGCCAATCTTCGAGCCAGACACTAAACGGAATTCCCGTTGCCCCAGCCAAGCCTGCCGCGCCGCGACTAAAACGTTCAACAGACGAATGCGCATTATTTTTGACATCAGTCAACGCAAAATGCGCGAAATAGATTTGATTTGTCGCCCAGTCCGAGACGCGCGTAATTTCTGTTGGTGTGATCGCGCGGCGAAAGAACGTGAGTTGATAGGCATAGTGGCGGCCATCGGCGGCGTCCAGATTGCCGGTGTAATACCACCACTCAGTTTGAAAATCAGGATGCGGACCGTGATCGGCGGGGAACTTGAACTCGCGCACATGATCCGCACGCGCATATCCGGCAATGTTGGAACTGGCTTGCAAGCCCACCAACTCCGCGCTTACTTGCGGCGTCTGCGCGGAATTCAAAAATGCAATTGCAATTGCGCCGAGTGCGATGAGGGCAAAAATTATAATAATGATTCGTTTCA
>JBBIUF010000043.1:0-33302 GCA_037440365.1 Chloroflexota bacterium | reverse complement strand
CGCTTACATCGCCAATAAACCTTCAATTGCAATATGCCATTCGCGGTCGGTGAATTTTGGATGCGTGGGTTCCTGCTCTAGCTCTTGGACCAATTCTAGCACGCGTTGCCGAATTTGCTCGCGCAAGCCCAACACTTGGTGTGGCAATGGGTGAGCGAATTCTTCCAGCGACCAAACTCGGACCGGGACTTGAATTGCCAAGTCCATGCTCGCTCCCAGCCAAATAACCAAATCCGCCCGCGCCGCGCGCATGGCGTCAAAGCGGTGCGGCAGTTTATGACCGATCTCAATTCCCACTTGATACATGGCTTGCGTGGCTTGGGCATCTGTCCATTCTGCCGGAGTCACGCCACAGGAACTTGCCTTGTGCATACCGCGCGCATAGCGGTTAAACCAGCCTTCCGCCATAACACTATTCGTTGCGTTGAACTGATCGACAAAGAGAATGTATTTCATTCGATCCCTTTCTTTTTTAGGACTAGACTATCTGTCCAAAATTAAAAAACATGCCGCAATGGGTAAATTGAATGCAAAAAGTAATTCAAGGTTTCTTTACAAATGAATTCGCGTTGAGCCGCGCCACTCGATCGCGTTATGAAAGTTTAAGCGAGAATTTACACCGTCATCAAGCAACCATAACGGAAACCGCTTGAACCATCGCTAGAATCAACGTGCATAAAAAATTACGCGCGATCACTCGTGATCGCGAGACCTGATTCAATCCTGAGGAGGAGAGAAAAATGTTTCGTAAGCAAGTTTGGTTTGTCTTGGCTCTGCTCGCCGTGTTGACAGCGCTGGCCAGCGCGTGCGCGCCTGCGCCCACACCCACGCTAGCACCGACTGCCGCGCCCAAGCCAACCGATGCCCCGACCAAAGCGGCAACTAGTTTGGATGCGCTCGTCGCCGCCGCAAAAGCGGAAGGCGCGTTGACCGTCATCACGCTTCCGCGCGATTGGTGCAACTATGGCGTGTTGATGGACAATTTTACCGCCAAGTACGGTATCAAGATCACGGACTTGATTCCCGATGGCGGCTCGCAAGAAGAAATTGATGCAATCAAGGCGAACAAGGACAACAAGGGTCCGCAAGCGCCCGACGTCGTTGATATTGGTCTCGCCTTTGGCGAACCGAACAAGGATTTGTTCGAGCCATACAAGGTGGCGGGTTGGAACGACATCGCCGCGAACGCCAAAGATCCAACGGGTCTGTACTATGGTGATTACTATGGCGTTCTGTCGTTCTTCGTCAATACCGATGTGGTCAAGAATGTGCCCCAGGATTGGGCTGACTTGATCAAACCCGAATATAAAGGTCAAATCGCTTTGACGGGCGATCCCCGCAAATCAAACCAGGCGTATTCGTCCGTGTATGCTTCCGCGTTGGGCAACGGTGGTTCGCTCGATAACGCGCAAGCTGGTCTCGACTTTTTCGCCAAACTGAATAAAGCGGGCAACCTGGTTCCCGTCATCTCCAACAACGCGATGGTCGCCAAAGGCGAAACGCCTATCCGCATCACCTGGGATTACCTTGCGCTCGCCGGTCAAGATGGATTCAAGGGCAATCCCAAGACGACGGTTGTCGTGCCAAAAACCGGTCGCTATGCGGGCATCTATCTCCAAGCGATCAGCAAATACGCGCCGCACATGAACGCCGCCAAGTTGTGGCAAGAATATCTCTACTCGGACGAAGGTCAACTCCAATGGCTCAAGGGCTATTGCCATCCCGTACGCCAAGCCGCGCTCGACGCCAAGGGTCTGATTCCCGCCGATCTCAAAGCCAAACTGCCCTCGACCGATGGCGCGGTCTTTGCGACTGCCGCTCAGCTCGGTGCCGCGCAAACGCTCATCTCCAAAAACTGGGACGCCCAGGTTGGCGCGGACGTCAAATAAATTTCGATAGATCTGAAAGCAAGGACCTGACCGGTTACGCGCAACTAGGCCACATACCGGTCAGGTCTTGGTTATCCTTATGACACAAACTATCGCGCTTGGAATGAATCCTCCCGAACGAACGGCAGTCGCGCCGCGCCGCGCGTCTTGGGTCTGGCTGGGTCTGATTCCATTTTTCTTTTTCACCTTTGCGTTGCTCATCCTACCTTCGGCGATTATCGTCCTGGGCACATTCCAAGATTCCGCCGGTAGTTTTACGTTCGATAATTTTTCGATTTTTCTGCAACCGACGGTCGTGCGCGCATTCGTCACCAGTCTGCAACTTGCGACCGTCACCGCGCTCGGCGGTGGTTTGCTCGGCGCGCTCCTCGCGTATGCGATCACGCTTGGCGGCTTGCCCAAGTTTATTCGTTCGGCGATCATTACCTTTTCCGGCGTTGCCTCCAATTTCGCGGGCGTGCCGCTTGCTTTTGCGTTTGTCTCGATCCTGGGTCGAGTAGGCTTTATCACAGTCGCACTCAAAGCCATTGGCATTGACATTTACGACGCGGGTTTCAACGTGTACAGTTTTGCGGGCTTGAGCGTCTGCTATATCTATTTTCAATATCCGCTGATGGTCTTGCTCATTGCGCCCGCGCTCGATGGTCTCAAGCGCGAATGGCGCGAAGCGTCGGAAAATTTGGGCGCGACGCCGTTGGAGTATTGGCAACACATTGCCCTGCCGGTATTATTGCCCTCACTTCTCGGCACGATGATTTTGCTGTTCGGTAATGCGTTCGGCGCGTATGCCACTGCGTATGCGTTGACCGGCGGACAGATCAATTTGATCACTCTGCAAATCAGTTCGTCAATTACGGGCGACGTGTTTCAGAATGTTGGCGCAGGCTATGCCATGTCGCTC
The DNA here is from genome assembly GCA_037440365.1 of Chloroflexota bacterium. Lineage (GTDB taxonomy): Bacteria > Chloroflexota > Anaerolineae > UBA4142 > UBA4142 > JBBIUF01. Next base: position 30,512 of record JBBIUF010000043.1, on the reverse strand, counting down.
GGTATGATCGTGATAATGGCGCTGTCCATCGCGCTGTATACATACTTACAACGCCAATCAGCCAAGTGGTTACGGTGAAACGATTTCCTTTTTGGAGCTGGCTCTGGGTCTTGATCGGCGGCACGTATTTTCTCGCGCCGCTCATTGGCACGTTCATTTTTGCGCTTGAAAAAGATCGCGAAACGCTGGGATTTGCGGCGTTCGCCAGCGCGCTCTCCGATCCGCTTTTTCTCACGACGTTCACCTTTTCGTTTGAGCTGGCGGTGCTTACGATCATCATCAGCATTGTACTGATCGTGCCAACCGCGTTTGTCATCCATCTCTACCTTCCGCGCGTGCGCCCGCTGATTGATTTCATCACCTTGTTGCCGTTTGTGATTCCCGCAATTGTGCTGACCTTTGGTTTGATTCGCACCTACAGCCACAGTCTCAACCTGGGTTTTGCGCGAATCCCCGCGCTCACCGAACTCAGCACCGAAACCCTGCTGGTCGGCGGTTATATGATTTTGGCATTGCCGTATATGTATCGTTCGATTGATAACGGGATGCGCGCGATGGATGTGCGTTCGCTCACCGAAGCGGGGCAAAGTCTCGGCGCAAACTGGTTTGCGATTTTGTGGCGCATCATTCTACCGAATCTGCAAACGTCGGTGGTGAGCGGCGCGCTCTTGACCTTTGCAATTGTCGTTGGCGAATTTACCTTGAGCGGATTTTTTGTCGGCGATCAACGCGCGTTTGGTCCGTATCTCGTGATCGTCGGCAATCACAAGGCATTTGACGCCGCCGCGTTGACCTTACTCAGTTTCGGCTTGACCTGGATCGCGATGATCATGATTCAGTGGGTGACGCGCGGCGAACAAGCGTCTTTGTCCGGCGCGCATTAACTTTCAGCCACTTGAAAGAATTGGGATAAACGATGGCTTTTCTCGAACTCGATCATGTCCAAAAGAAATTTGCGACCGCGCTGGTGGTCACAAATTTCAGTCTGCATATTGAGCGCGGCGAATTTATTTCGTTCCTGGGCCCAAGCGGTTGCGGCAAAACGACGACGCTCCGCATGATCGCGGGATTTGAAACGCCATCGGCGGGCGCGATCCGCATCAACGGCTTGGACCTGACGAATCAACCGCCGAATCGCCGTAATATCGGCATGGTGTTTCAATCCTACGCGCTGTTTCCAAATATGACCGTCGCCAACAACATTGGTTTTGGTCTGCACATTGCGCGCAAACCGGCTCGCGAAATTAAACAGCGGGTCGCTGAAATGCTCGCGCTCATTCACCTTTCGCAATTTGGCAATCGTTATCCCTACCAACTCTCCGGCGGGCAACAACAGCGCGTCGCGCTCGCGCGCGCATTGGCGATTCAGCCCCAGGTGCTTTTGCTCGACGAACCGCTTTCCGCGCTCGATGCCAAGATTCGTTTGTCACTGCGCCAGGAAATCCGCACGATTCAACGCCAATTGGGCATCACGACGATTTACGTGACGCACGATCAAGAAGAAGCCTTGTCCTTGTCGGATCGGATCGTGGTGATGAACGAAGGACGGATCGAGCAAATCGGCACGCCGTTTGAAATTTACAACTTTCCCAAGACGCCGTTCGTGGCATCGTTTGTCGGCACCCTCAATCTATTGCGCGGGCAAATCGCAGATTCCCAACGCGGCGCAATCGAGATGGACGGTCAAGAAATTCTCGCGCCGCACATGATCGCCAAAATCAAAACCGGCGAACCGGTGATCGTCGCGCTACGTCCCGAAACGATCGCGCTCGGCGGCACAACGCCAGCCGGCAACAAACTGCACGGCACGATTCAAGACATTCATTTTCTGGGTTCGATTGTTCGGATCCGTGTTCGTTTTCAACAGAACGCAATTTTCTTTGACCAATTCAACAATCCCAACCTTGCCTTGCCGCAACGCGGAGAAAAGGTCACCGTTACTTTTCCGTCTGAAGCCGTGTTGGTGATGGAAACGGCGACGATACCCGTTGAGTAAACGATCGGAGTGATATGGCTAAATCCAAATTGCTTTTTACGCCCGGACCGCTGACGACGAGTCGCGCCGTCAAAGCGGCAATGATGCGCGACCTGGGTTCGCGCGACACAGAGTTTATCGCTGTTGTGCGCGAAATTCGCGCGCGTTTGCTCACGCTCGGTCACGCGAGCGCGGACGAGTACACCACAATTCTGATGCAAGGCAGTGGCACCTTCGGCATTGAATCCGTCATCTCCACTGTTATTCCGCCGCAAGGCAAACTCCTCGTCATCATCAACGGCGCATACGGCAAACGCATCGCGCAAATCGCCACGGTTCACAAAATCGAAAACACCGCGCTGACGTATGACGAAAATCGCCAGCCGAATCCGCAAGCAGTGGATGCCGCGCTTGCCGCCGATCCAGCCATTACGCATGTCGCTATCGTGCATTGCGAAACCACATCCGGCATCGTGAATCCCATCGAAGCAATCGGCACGATCGTCAAGCAACACAACCGGGTTTATATCGTCGATGCGATGAGCAGTTTCGGCGCGATTCCCATGAACCTTGCCGAGTGCGGCATCGCTTATCTAATTTCGTCGGCGAACAAGTGCGTGCAAGGTGTCCCTGGTTTTTCGTTTATCATTGCGCGGCGTGCGGCACTGTTAGCGACCGCCGGTTACGCGCGCAGTATCAGTTTGGATTTGCTTGCCCAGTGGCGCGGCTTGGAAGGCGAAGGACAATTTCGGTTCACGCCGCCAACGCACGCGCTCTTGGCGTTTCAGCAAGCATTAAAGGAACTTGATCTGGAAGGCGGCGTCTCGGGACGCGCGATGCGCTATCGCACCAATCACGATACGCTCGTCGAAGGCATGCGCGCGCTGGGCTTTCAGGAATATGTCGATCCAGCCAGCCAGGGTTATATCATCACGTCGTTCCGGTATCCGTCGCATCCCAATTTTGATTTCAAGAAATTCTATACCGCTCTCAGCGCAAAGGGCTGTGTCATCTATCCCGGCCAAGTTAGCAAGACCGATTGTTTTCGCATTGGGCATATTGGGTACATCGGCAGACGCGAAACCCTGAAATTATTGCGCGCCATTCGTCAAACGCTGGCTGAAATGAATCTAGTGTTGGAAAAGGAGTCGTAATGGATTTCGTATTTCATCGCATCTATCGTGGTCAAGTCAAAGCGGCGGTGCTTGATTGGGCAGGCACAACCGTAGATTACGGATGCTTTGCGCCGGTCGCCGCGTTTGTGCGCATCTTTGCCGAGCAGGGTGTTACCGTAACAATTTCTCAAGCGCGCGCGCCGATGGGGCTGAGCAAGCGTGATCATATTCGCGCGTTGGCGCAAATGGAGCCAGTTGTAGAGCAATGGCGCCAATTATTCAATCGCCCAATCGCCGAGGCCGATGTGGACGCCTTGCATCAAAATTTTGAAACTCAATTGCTGGACACAATCGCCGAATATGTGGATGTAATCCCAGGCACGCTGGAGACAATTGCCAAGTTTCGCGCGCGCGGAATGCAGATCGGCTCGACGACCGGTTACACGCGCGCGTTGATGGCGCGCATCCTTCCAAAAGCCAAACAACGCGGCTATGCGCCCGACTGGGTTGTCTGTGTGGATGAAGTACCAGCCGGACGCCCCGCGCCCTGGATGGCGATGCAATGTATCATTGACTTGGGAGTGTTTCCCGCCGAAGCCGTCGTTAAAATTGGCGACACGGTTCCCGACATTGAAGAAGGTTTGAACGCGGGCATGTGGACGATCGCGGTTGTTAAATCTGGAAATGAAATTGGATTGAGCGAGACAGAGATTCAAGCATTGGAACCTAGCGTGTACAAGACCCGCCGACGCCAAGCCTATAGCCGTCTCGCGCAAGCCGCGCCGCATTACATTGTTGACAGCATTGCAGATTGCGACGCGGTGATTGACGACATCAATGCCCGGCTTGCGCGCGGCGAAAGACCCTGAGACATAACCGTTGAATTGTCCGGGAATGTGCGCGTCTGGTCACCCAAGACTATTGGAATGTTAGCTGAAGGATTGTAAACACACGATAATGTAAAGGGCTTTTGTGGTCGAGTTGATGTTGCTCCATCTCAACTCGGTACCACAAAAGCCCTTTGACTCGGTGAATTTTGGTAAAGGTACTGTAACCGCTTGGGGAAATCCATCACGCCCTAGCACCTACAAAACGACTCGGACGGTTTTGCTTTGCTGAACGGTGACCAGTCCCGGTTTGCCGCCCCGCACCCGCCGCACATGTTTGCGTTCCGTGACAATCACGTCTACACGCGAATCTGTGCGCGCCTGCGAGTACTGCGCCGCGAGCCGCGCCGCTTCGTCAATCGTTGATTCCGGCACAGGACGCCCGTTGCCAACGATGACGACATGCGCGCCGGCTACGTTGCGCGCATGCAACCAAAGATCATCAGCGCGCGCGCGTTCAAATGTAACCGCTTCATTTTGCTTGGCGTTTTTACCCACCAGAATTGTCAACCCCTCACGCGACATGAACGTGCGCGGCCCATAGAGTCCCGCTGGTTGTTTCGAAACCCGGCGTGTGGCGTTCACCAGCCCGGCTTCGCGTGCCGCTAGGATCACGGCATCAATTTCGCCCCGATTCTCCGCCAGATCAAGATCGTTCAGCATTTGCTCGGCGTATTCCAGTTGCACGCGCGCGTCCGCGAGCAATTGGGGTACGCGTGCCGCCGCATCCTTTGCCGCGTGATACGCTTTGAAAAATTGTTGCGCGTTCTCCACCGCGGACAAATGCGCGTCTAACGGAATCTCCATCACGCCGTCACCCATATCGGCGTGCAACCTGGTTTGGCCCGGCGCGATTTGGTACGCATACGCGAGAATCATTTCGCCGCTAGTTTTCAAACGTTCGACATCCGCGCCGCGCGCGGCTTGGGCGGCAAGCGCGTCGCATTTGCGTGCCAGTTTATCACGCGCTTCAGCAAGGTTTGCCGCCAAAGTTTCCTTGGCCGCGGCGTAAACATCCAGCGCGCCGTAAAAAGTTTCAATCGCCACGCTCATCGAGGCGAACGTTTGGTAATTAGGCAAATGGGTGAGCGGGTACGGCGCAAACGAAACCGGCTCGGCGTTTTCAAACGCCATGCAAGGTTCGTACGGATTCCGCATCAACTGCGCCAAAGTGCGCGCAATATCTGCGGCTTGGGTTGGGTCACAGACAGCATTCGTTTTGCCGCTAACGCGATACGCGATTTCGCGCGCGAGCACGGGACTGACGCCGGACACCGTACGAACCAGTGTTTGCCAGAGCGGTGTGCCGACATTTTGCGTGAGCGCATCGGCAAGCGCAGACGGTACGAGTGTATCCGGATCGCGTTTCGTTTGCGGTGGCGGCGGCACATAGGGATGATTCGGCAGGATGACGCGCGCACGGTTGAGATGACCCGGCACGCGCTTGGCCGCGTCTAGCACCACGCCAGCCACGTCGAGCAAAATGATATTCGAGTATTTGCCAATCGTTTCGACGACCAGGGTGCTAATACCTTCGGCGGAATGATCGCATTGAATTTTCAACACGCGCTCGTGGGGCAGTTGTTCAATCCGATCGATGAACGCGCCTTCGACGTATTTGCGGATCAACGAAAGAAATGCCGAGGGAGTTTCGCCGGTGCCGCGAAATTTTTCGGCGACGAGATGCGCGCGCGCGTCGTCGGGATGCGCGGTAAGCAATAGATAGCGGCGCGCATGGTTGGCGTAAATCTCAAAGCCAAATGTCAGCGCGTCCAATTGCACAACATCTTGGACGCGCCCGTGTAAAATCGTTTCGTTCAGTTCAGCGGCAACTGCCGCGAGTGTGGTGGCGTCAAACATTGGGCGTATTCTAACACGGATTGAAACAAGCGGCAACCAAAAAATGATGCGTGGTTCGACAATTGGATTTACGGGGTAGTGAGTGCAATTTGCGCGGCGCGATAATTTTTATTCCACTGGAGCGCGGTTTCAAATTCGTGTCGCGCGTCGGTTTCGCGTTTGAGCGCGCGCAACGCCAGTCCTTTGTAATAATGCGATTCTTCCAAGTCGTCTGTACCATTCAACGTGGCGTCGGCAAGCGCGATCACATCGTTAGGGCGATTTGAATTCAAGTACGCCTCGTAGGGTCCAAACTGGTACCACAGCATCCGCGATGGCAAGCCCAACGCGCGCGCGCGATCAAAGGCAGTTGCCGCTTGCGCGGACTGTTTTAGCCCAACGAGACTTGATCCCAGGTTGAATTGGGCAAACGCATCGTTTGGATTTTTTTCGATTTCGGCGCGGGCGCGCGTGACGGCGTTGGTATACATGGTGGATGGATCGAAAGCGTCCGGCGCAATTGTGCGGATGCGCGCGGCTTGCGTATCAGGATAGACGACCAGGTAAAGCCGATTGAACGCGCGCCATTCAGCATCGAGATCGTCAAACTTGATTTTGACATTCGCGCCCTCGTAGGAATCCATCGTATTAAATTGCGTGGCGTCGTAACCGATGAGCAAGCGGTAATGTCCCATCCAGCCCTGCGGTGCTTTGACCATCGCCGTTTCCACAATTACGGGAACACCGTTCGACAACAACCACTTGAGCCGATCCACCGTGCCATTTTCGCCGATGAGTGTTTTCAGCCCCGCGCGTTGCGCGTATGCGGCGAGTTCATCGGGGCGCACATTGCGATCGTCGGGATTGGGTTTCGTGAACGCGGCAATCTCGGCTTGCGTATCAGTGCGTCCAAAAAAACTCAAATCCATTTCGAGCGTGGTGGGTCCGCAATTGTTCCAATGTTGGTAATCGTGTTTGACGCCGCGCAAAGCGGCACCCGGTTGGATCGCTGTGACATCGAGCGAGGCGCGTGTAGCGAGCGGCGTGGGGCGAAGCGCGGTAGGCACTGGGGTGGTTGGTCGTGGCGCAAGCGGGGCTGGAGTGATCGGCAAAATGGGCGACGCGAGGGTTGCCGTGGTTGTCGGAGGAATTTGCGCGCGCGCGGTATGTTCCGGGGGCGCCGAGTTGACGACAGTCAATACCAGCGCGCCGCCACCCAGGAGCGTGCCAAAGATTACGCCAACGCAAACGGCGAGAAGCACCTGGCTCCTCGCCGTTGAGGGAAAAAATTTATTCACGCGTATATTCTAGCACGGTTAGCAAGACGCGACAAGCGGACGCACCCAAAATTTAGATCACTCGGCGTTACTGTTTTTCGTACACCTGTCCATCGGCGGCAGGCGGTGACGCGCGGCCGATAAAGCCCGTTAGCACGATGATGGTCAAAATGTACGGAAGCATTTGCGGAAACTGGGACGGCACATCGGGGCGAAAAATGCTGAGCGTCGTCGTCACCGAATTACCCAAGCCGAAAATGATCGCGCCGAGCAATGCGCCAAGCGGCGACCAGTTGCCAAAGATCATCGCCGCCAGTCCGATAAAGCCCAAGCCATTCGTCATGCCTGGGTTGAACACATCCACCGCTTCGAGCGTGAACCATGCGCCGCCCAAGCCCGCAATCAAGCCGCCGAGCAAGACGTTGATATAGCGTACGCGAAAAACATTGATGCCGAGAGTGTCCGCCGCGCGCGGATTTTCGCCGACGGCGCGGGTGCGCAAGCCCCAGGGCGAGTAAAATAAAACGTAATGGATGACAACGGTGAGGATCAACATCGAATACACGATGGGTTTTTGTCCCGTGAAAAAAATAGTGCCGATCACCGGAATTTGCGACAGCAAGGGAATATCGAACGGCGGGAACGTGCCAGGGCCCGCCGGAATATCTTGCGAGAGAAATTGACGATAGATATAGCCGGTGACGCCGAGCGCGAGAATGTTGATCACGGTGCCGCTAATGATCTGGTTCGCTTTGAACTTGATCGAGACGACGCCATGCAACAGCGCGAGCAAACCGCTTGCGGCGACGGCGAGCAAAACCGCACCGACCCGACTGATATTGCCAGCCGTTTCAGCATCCACGCCATGGGCTTTGAGCGTGACAAAGATAAACAGGTTCATCGCGTAACCGACCATCGCCGAGGTCAGCAACATGCCTTCGATGCCGATGTTGATGACCGCCGCGCGTTCGCACATGACGCCGCAGTACGCGGCGAGCGCAATCGGCGTGGCGTAACGCAATGCCTGGTTCATCAAACCCACGACGCAGTTGCCATCGCATTGACCGTTAATCATGGCGTTAAAGACCAGATAGAGCGCAAAGATGCCCGCGACAACGAAAACCCAGGTCGCGATTTGGCGCGGCGTGATCTTGAATCGCTTGCGGGTGGTAATTGTATTTGCCATCTCATCCTCCCCAGCCGCGCGTGAGCGGGACACTGCCTGGCTTATCCTCGCCGCGCAGGTGCAACATCCAGCGCACCATCGCGGGCGCGGCGACAAAGAGCAACACCAATGCTTGAATCAGCGAGATGATGTATTTTGAAACGCCGGAATTGAGTTCCATCAAATCGGCGCCGTTGCGCATTGCGCCAAACAAGAACGACCCAAAAATAATGCCCAGCGGACTATTGTTTGCCAATAACGCAATCGCAATCGCATCGAACCCATAGCCGCTGGAAAAGAACATGGGCAGGCAACGGCACGTGGAGACACCCAGTACTTCAATCGTGCCGGCGATCCCGGCAAGCGCGCCGGAAATCGCCATGGTCAAGACGATAATGCGCGTGCTGTTCATGCCGGCGTACTGCGCGGCGTCCGGGTTTGCGCCGACGGTGCGCATTTCAAAACCGAGCGTCGTTTTGTACAACAACCAACTGATGAACGCGGCGGCGGCGAGCGCCAAGAACAAGCCAATGTGCATTCGATCATATTGATCGTTCAGGGGCCACCAGGCTTGGGTCAGCGGCGGCAACGCCAAGAACGCGACGGCGCCCACCACCACAGCACTGCCCCAGGTCAACGCGCGGTTGGCTCGATTGAACGAACGCGCCAGCACCCAAGCGAGGAGCGCAAAAGCCAGCGCTACGCCGAACGCATTGAACGGGTCTTGGAGGCGCGCGGGAATTTGATACAGCGACCAGAATTCGGCATTCGATGCCACGCGCGCGGTTTGCACCGCGGTGCTATGCGGGTCTTTGAGCGGACTGCTCACCAAAAATTCGACCAAGCGAAACGCAATGTAATTCATCATCATCGTCGTGATGACTTCGTGCGCGCCAGTTTTCGCTTTCAGGTAACCCGGGACTGCCGCCCAGAGGGCACCGCCGAGCGCGCCCGCGCCGACGACGAGCGGTAACATGATGACGGCGGGCATTTGCGGCAATGCCACGCCCGCCCAAGCCGCGCACACCGCGCCGATAAAAAACTGACCTTCGACGCCGATGTTGAACAAGCCGGTTTTGAAACCAATCGCGACGGCAAGCCCTAGCAAAATGTACGGCGTCGTGGCGATTAACGTTTCGCTCAAGCCGCGCGTCTTGATGAACGCGCCATTGATCATCCCGGCATATGCCGCGATCACGGTATCGAACTTGCCGCTCGTCAGCCAGATGACGAGCGCGCCGATGACAAATGCCAGCACGGTTGCAATCACAGGCATTCCAATCACATCGAGCGTTTGCAACACAGGATTGCGTTTGCGAGTTTCGACCTGGCTAGACATGCGTACCTTCCTTCACGCCCGCCATGAGTAAGCCAAGTTTTTCGCGCGTGGCGTCTTGAGCGTTGAGCGTATCGAGAATGTGACCTTTGTACATGACCGCGATGCGATCCGCGAGCGACATGATTTCGTCCAACTCGGCGGAGACCAGCAGAACGGCGGTGCCTTGATCGCGCGCCGCAACGATGCGGTGATGGATAAATTCAATCGAACCAACATCCAAGCCGCGCGTGGGCTGGTTGACGATGAGCAATTTCACCGGACGATCCAATTCGCGCGCGACGATCACTTTTTGCTGATTGCCGCCAGAGAGCGAGCCAACTTCGGTTTCGATGCTGGGGGTCCGCACGTCAAATTCCTGAACGAGTTTTTCCGCCTCGCGTTTCACGGCCGGAAAATTAATTTCGACGCCATCCGCAAACGGCGCTTGGTAATACGTGCAGAGCACCATGTTGTCGCGGACGGAATAGGACAAGACCAAGCCGTGCTTGTGACGATCTTCCGGCACATGCGCCGCGCCCAGTTCGGTGATTTTGCGCGGCGATACATGCGTAATGTCGTGATCGAGCAAGGTGGCATTGCCTTTGACCACGTGCCGCAAGCCAGTCAACGCTTCGACGAGTTCGCGTTGCCCATTGCCCTGCACGCCCGCAATGCCGAGAATTTCGCCTGCGTGTACCTCGAACGACACATCATTCACCATGGTGGCTTGGCGGTCATCCAGCACCCGCACGTGATCCACGCGCAAAATCGTCTGCCCGGGTTTCGGCGCGGCTTTGTCAATTTGCAAAATTACTTTGCGCCCGACCATCATTTCCGCCAGTTGTTCCGACGTGGCAGTGCGTGGCGATGCCGTGCCAACCATCTTGCCGCCGCGCATCACGCTGATGCGATCGGTGACCGCAAAAATTTCGCGCAGTTTGTGCGTGATGAACACGAGCGCCTTGCCCTGCTTCGCCAATCCTTTCATAATCACAAATAGGTCGTCGGCTTCTTGCGGCGTGAGGACGGCGGTGGGTTCGTCGAGAATCAAAATATCAGCTTGGCGGTACAACGCCTTGACAATCTCAACGCGCTGTTGTGCGCCGACAGGCAAATCTTTGATGTACGCCTCCGGGTCTACATCCAAGCCGTACTGTTTCGACAAGGCGTGAATGCGCGCCGCCGCGCTTTGGCGATCCAACGGCGCAAGACGACCCAGGAATTGCGTATTTTTCTGGACTGATTCCTGACCCAGGATGATATTTTCGGTGACGGTGAGCGGCGGCACGAGCATAAAGTGTTGGTGCACCATGCCAATGCCTTGCGCGATCGCGTCAAGTGGGCTGGTGATTTTTGTGGGCTTGGCGTGCAGAGCAATTTGGCCTTCGTCGGGTTCGTACAAGCCGTAGAGAATGTTCATCAACGTGGTTTTGCCTGCGCCGTTCTCACCGAGGAGTCCGTGAATTTCACCGGCGGCGAGATCGAAATTGACGTTGTCGTTGGCGACAACACCGGGGAACCGCTTGGTAATACCTGTGGCTTGCAAGGCTAACGTCATTGTCTCTCCTTGCTGTAGGACAAATCATGAATTTGTTCTACAGTTTTATAAAAGGGTGCTGTGCCATTCAGCACAGCACCCTGTCATGCGTTACGCTTGACGCGCTATTTCCAACCGGTCTGGATCGAGCCGTCAATCAAACCTTTTTGCGCGGCGGCAACTTTGTCTTTGACGCTTTGCGGAACCTTGCTGTCCCAATCGTGATAGGGCGCAAGACCCACGCCGCCGTTCTTCAAGTTCGCGGTCGCGATACCCGCTTTGACCGACTTGTCGTTCACGCTCTTGAGGAAACTATACACCGCCGCGTCCACGTTCTTCGCGGCGCTGGTCACGAGCGCGGAAGCCACTTCGGGGTAGGTGAGATACTGGTCCACGTCCACGCCAATCGCGGGCAGACCTTTTTCTTTCGCGGCGAGCAAGCCACCGTTGCCCGTGTTGCCACCGAACCCAGCCACCACATCACACCCTTGCGTGATCATGGATTGCCCGGTTTCCTTGCCCTTCGCCGGATCGGTGAAGGATGGCACGTACACATTCAGGGTCTTGACGCTGGGGTTGGCGTACTTGGCTCCATTTTGATAACCCGCGACGAATTTTTGGACGGGCGGGATTTCCATACCGGAGACGGAGCAGACGGTGCCGGTCTTGGTAATGCCACCGGCGACCACACCCGCGAGAAAGCCAACTTCGTCTTCCTGGAACATGAGCGAGGTGACGTTCGTCAGACCGCCATCCGCGTAGCAGTCTTTTTTCGTGTCATCGCAATACGCCACACCCTTGGTCGGAAAGTACGAATTGTCAATGATCGCGAATTTGATGTTGGGATATTGCTTGGCTTTGACGGCGGTCGCATCACCCATCAAGAAACCAACCGTGACGATCACATCGTATTTTTCGGTTGCGAATTGATCAATGTTCTTTTCATAGTCGGTTGGTTGTTTCGATTCAATGAACTTGGCGTCGAAATTAAAATCTTTCGCCGCTTTTTGCACACCCGCCCACGCGGACTGGTTGAACGACTTGTCGTTCACGCCGCCGGTGTCCGTCACCAAGCCGATTTTCAATTTGGCGGCGGCTGGGGCAGTCGTTGCCGCAGGCGCGGCAGAAGTTGTGCCATAACCGGTCTTGATCGAGCCATCAATCAAACCTTTTTGCGCGGCGGCAACTTTGTCTTTGACGCTTTGCGGAACCTTGCTGTCCCAATCGTGATAGGGCGCAAGACCCACGCCGCCGTTCTTCAAGTTCGCGGTCGCGATACCCGCTTTGACCGACTTGTCGTTCACGCTCTTGAGGAAACTATACACCGCCGCGTCCACGTTCTTCGCGGCGCTGGTCACGAGCGCGGAAGCCACTTCGGGGTAGGTGAGATACTGGTCCACGTCCACGCCAATCGCGGGCAGACCTTTTTCTTTCGCGGCGAGCAAGCCACCGTTGCCCGTGTTGCCACCGAACCCAGCCACCACATCACACCCTTGCGTGATCATGGATTGCCCGGTTTCCTTGCCCTTCGCCGGATCGGTGAAGGATGGCACGTACACATTCAGGGTCTTGACGCTGGGGTTGGCGTACTTGGCTCCATTTTGATAACCCGCGACGAATTTTTGGACGGGCGGGATTTCCATACCGGAGACGGAGCAGACGGTGCCGGTCTTGGTAATGCCACCGGCGACCACACCCGCGAGAAAGCCAACTTCGTCTTCCTGGAACATGAGCGAGGTGACGTTCGTCAGACCGCCATCCGCGTAGCAGTCTTTTTTCGTGTCATCGCAATACGCCACACCCTTGGTCGGAAAGTACGAATTGTCAATGATCGCGAATTTGATGTTGGGATATTGCTTGGCTTTGACGGCGGTCGCATCACCCATCAAGAAACCAACCGTGACGATCACATCGTATTTTTCGGTTGCGAATTGATCAATGTTCTTTTCATAGTCGGTTGGTTGTTTCGATTCAATGAACTTGGCGTCGAAATTAAAATCTTTCGCCGCTTTTTGCACACCCGCCCACGCGGACTGGTTGAACGACTTGTCGTTCACGCCGCCGGTGTCCGTCACCAAGCCAACTTTCAATTTGGCGGCGGCTGGGGCAGTTGTTGCCGCAGGCGCGCTGGTCGGCGCGGCGGCGGGTGCTTGCGTTGGCGCGGCAGTCGGTGGTGCGGCAGTCGGCGCGGCAGTCGGCGCAGGCGCGCACGCCACAACGAATAACGCAAACAGGGCGAACAGCGCGACGAGCAGGAACACTTTGGTACGCATTTTCTTCTCCTCCGATAATTTTTCGAACTCGATCTTGAGCGAACGGTGATGCCGAACGAAATGCTCACCTCCTCTCGAGATTGTTCTGGTGACAGCCCAAAGGCTGTCGTGGAATAGACTTGACTTGCCGAAGATCGTGCGGGGATGTAACAGGTGTATTATACGCGGATTGTGTCAAGCACTCAAATCCACACTAGGCGCCAAAAGCGTTGTGGTATCATCCGCTTGGCTTGGCATAATCATTTCCACGCGACCGATACTTTTTGCTTGCGTCCGGCACGATCCGGGAACGCCACAAATTGATTGTCACGTCCAAATTCGTAGAGTTGTTTGGTGATGGTCACATCATCGCGGCAATACGCAAGCAGTTGTTCGAGCTTGCCTTCGCGGAACCATTGGATCGCGAGCAACCCATCCGCCGATTTGTGCGCGCCGAGCGTCGCGTTCGCCAGCGCGTCGAGACTGACGCGGAAACCCAGCTTGTTGTACAGATCGTCGAGCAGGTCCAACGTATTGAGATCGTTCAAACGTGCAGTGGTATACGCTTTCAAGACCGGGTAATCAAAATTCAACAAGTTGAAACCGATCACGCGCTCCGCCGCTTGCAAATCGGCGACGAGCGCGGCAACATCTTTTTCGGTGTAGGTTTTGTACTCATTCGTCGCCGTCGAAAAAGTCACCGCGACCGAGACGCGCAACAATTTAAGGTTCGCGCGCCCGCCGACTTCTTGAAATGATTTTTGCGTTTCCAGATCGAAAAAAATATCGGTCATGCGATCGCTCCTGCCAAAATTTATTTCAAAATTCCAAGCAAGACGGTGAGCGTGATAATGCTACCCAGGGTCGAAACAAACACGATGCCGGTGACTAGCTTGGGACGCGTGTCAAATTCGACGGCGACGATAGACGCCATGACGGCGGTGGGCATGGACGCTTCGATGATACATACCGCGCGCGTGAGTCCGTCCAAGCCCATGAGCGCGGCAAGCGGGAACGCAACGAGCGGGGTGGCGATCAACTTGACGATGGTTGCCAAGCCGATCAAGCCGCGCTCGCTTTCGATCTTGACGCGCGCGAGTTCAATGCCCAGGATCGCGAGCATGACAGGAACTGCACCGCCTGCCGCCAAGTCTACGGATTTCATAATGGGCTCCGGCACGGGAATGTGGGCGAGATTGAAAATCAGACCCAGACCCACGGCATAGATCAGCGGCATGCGGAGGACATTGCGGAGCGCGGTCAGGGCATTGGCGCGCCCGCGTGCCGCAATGAAAATACCAAGCGTCTGTGTGAGGATCGCACTCATCGTAAAATAGAATGCGGCGCGCGCCATGCCCTCTTCGCCGAACGCAAACAGGATGAGCGGCAAGCCATAGTTGCCCGCGTTGACGAAGAGGACGCCGAGCAAGAACGCACTTTCGGTGACGCGATCATAATGCAAAAGTTTTGCCAAGCCCCAGGCGAGGACGGTCATTAACAACGTGATGATCATGGCATACACGCCGATCGCGGTGTACTCGTTGCTGATTTTGGCGTGGTACATCGAGGAAAAGACGAGCGCGGGAGTGAAAAAATACAACATCAACCGCGAATACGGTCGTGCTTCCAAGCCAAGTGTGCGCGCGAGGATAAAGCCAACGGCGGCGACCAGGACAATGGGCGAGATAATGTTGATCAGAATTGAAGTGAGTGAGGCAAGGTCCATGAAAATCCATCGGGCGGGACGACCGCACTGGATCGCCCCGCCAATTTATTCTTCTTCGTCAAGCATTTCCGACTCTGCGTCGTCGCTCCATACCTCTAGCTCGTCATCGTCTTCCAATTCTGTATCAAAGAGCATCAATTCCGAATTATTGAGGAAATCCAATTCTTGCAAGGATTCGCCGGCAAGCTCGCTCAACACTTCGTCGTCCGAATCGGCGGCGCGCGTGAGCGCATCCTTGGCCACTTTTCCACCCACTTGCCCCAGCGCTGTGATCGCCGCGATTTGCACTTCGCGGTCCGGATCGTCTAGCAATGCGATGAGTTGCGGCGTAGCGGCTTGATGTTCTAGTTCGCCTGCGGCGCGCGCGGCTTCAAACCGCATGCGCGGTTCCGGCGAGCCCAGTTCGCGCAGAACGATTTTGCGCCAACGCTTGTCGGCACTGCGGCCCATGGCGGCAACCGCGCTCGCGCGCATGTCCGGCTCGTCGTCGGTATAAGCCGTGGTAATCACGTCCGTTACGCGGTCATCGCTCCAGTAGGCTAATGCTTCCACGGCGCGACAGCGCACCGGCAATTCTTCGAGATCACTGCGCGTAATGTCCAGCAAGACAGTGGTGATCAATTGCGTATGCACGGTAGACAAGCGCCCGTACTCGCCGAGCAAAATAAAGCGACCCAGCGCTTCGGTCGCGGCGGCGCGCACCGTCCCATCGAGATCGCTTTGCAGAAATGCAATCAGCGGTTTAATCAGCACGATATCTTCATCTTCCCACAAACCCTCAATGCCGAGCGCGCGAACCTGCGGCTCGTCATCCGTGAGCATGTGGCGAAAGAGCAGATTAAAATCAAGCTCGAAATTATCTTCCGCAAGTTCAACGAGCATGTGCGCGGCGCGGCGGCGGCGTTCAACCGATAATCGCGCCCACGTTTTAGCGAACGCGGCGACGTTGAGTTTGGTGGCGTTGGACAGCGCGCCTAATTCGGCAAGCGACAAGGCGAGTTGTTCGTCTTGCAAATGCGCGAGTGCACCATTAAAATCGAGGACAAGGGTTTTGCGTCTAGGCATGGATTTTCTACTCCCGCACAGAATTATACCACACCCGTCAAGCGATCCACGGCAAATCACAGGCAAATAAAAATCGCATGCACATTTTCGTTGCATGCGATCATCAATCGCTAACTTGCGCGCGTAGCGTTAGACGCGGCGTCCGCCTATAAGCACATCTTGGAGTTTTTTGAGTTCGTCCATTTTGCCTTCGGCGGCGAGTTGGGCTTGTTCGGGCCACGTGGTTGGATCAGCGGGCAATTGCGCTTCGGCGAGAACCTGTTTGATGTTTTCGACGGGCGTCTTGCCTAGTTGCGCGAAACTTTTGATGCCCGCTTTGTTCAAGGCTTGGGCAATTTTCGGACCAATACCTTCGATCAATGCGAGATCGTCTACTTTGCCTTCACCCAGAATCGCTTCTTTGGCGGCTTTGACAAAGCGGAATTTGAGCGCATTTTTCGCAGGCACCTCGATCTCTTGCCCGGCTTTCGGTCCAAAACGCATCATCATTTTGCGGGCAGGGCGCTGAGTCAAGGCGATTTGTCCCAAACCTGGAATGACAAACGAATTGTGCGCTTCGGCATATGCCAATTGCGCCAATTCATCGAGAACCGCTTCAACTTCTTTTTTCTTCAAGCCGGTCTTTTCCGCGAGGTGCGAAAGCACATCCGACTTGGACATTCGATCAGCCATAGATTTTCCTCCTGTTTTTGTGGGTCAAAACTAGCACAAGTATAACACATACGTTCGCCTTGTCAATCGCGTTTTTTTGCCCTAGTATCAAAAAACGCTGAAAATAGGCTTAATTTCGCTTTTTTTGAACAAATTGCGGTTAACATAAGTCAAATTTTGATATTTTTACGAAAACCGTCTCATTCTCATGTTTTGTGCTACAATCTAGATGGTCCCAAACTGTTTTAAAAGCGAGCGCCATGAAATCACGATTATGCCTGTTATGGTTGATCGTTCTCGTCGCGTGCAATGTGCCAACGGCGATTACGCCCACTGCCACGCCAACGATCACGCCGCCGGTGGCACAATTGAACGATGCCGAGATTTTTGCGGATGGGCAAACAAAAGTGTGGGCAGTCGCCACCGATAGCGCGAATGTCTATTGGACGGATTGCGGAACGAGTCCGGCAGATCAAAATGGTCGCGTGATGCGCGCGCCAAAAAGCGGCGGCGCGATTACGCTCGCCGCGAACCAAGCGTGTCCATCCGCGCTGGCGCTGGATGCGGACAATGTGTATTGGTTGAGCGGCGCATCGTCCGCGCGCAAAATTTTGCGCGTGGCAAAAAACGGCGGCGACACGCAAACGCTTGTGGCGGGCGGTGATCTGCGCGCGCTTGCGGTGGACACGCTGGGTGTGTATTGGACAATGTGCGATGTCAGTCATGGCGCGGGCGCGGTAATGCGACTCGCGCAAAACGGTGGCACGCCAGAAAAAATCGCGACGACGAAAAACTGCGCAAACGATCTCGCGGTAGACGCGATGAACCTTTTTTGGATTGATGACGGCGGCGTGATGAAACTTGGCAAAAGCGGCGGTACGCCCATGGTGATCGCGCCCGCGCAATTTCATCCGCGCGGCATTGTGCTTGACGCGACTGACGCATACTGGATTGCCGATACCTATATTTTGCGTGTGGCAAAAAGCGGCGGCGCGCCGAGTGTTGTCAGCACAAACGCAAACGGCGTCAGCGCGCTCGCAACCGACGCCGAGGATATCTATTGGTCCACCGCGAATGGAACGCTGATGAAAATTGCTAAACGCGGCGGCACGCCAACGCTGTTGGCCCAAGTTCGCGCATCTGCGCTCGCTACGGACGGCGTCAATCTTTATTTGGCGAATCTTGCCGCGTCTGTCCAAAAAGTTACGGTTGCGGGCGGTCTGACGGTCGCGCCAAAATCCGGCGAAGCCATACCGCTCGCTGTCGCGCAAGAAGGCATGACAAGTTTTGCGGCGGATGACGCTAATCTGTATTGGACGACGTGCCGTTACGAGCCGGAAAAATATCCGCATGGCACGGTTCTGCGCGTTTCAAAAAATGGCGGCGCACCAAGCGTACTCGCGGCGGATCAACTCTGTCCCCAGAACGTGGTCGCCGATGCGGCAAATGTTTATTGGATTAACCAGGGCGCAGAAACCAGCTCCGGCGAATATCGGCAAGGCGCGATGATGCGCGTGGCGAAAACCGGCGGCGCGCCGACCACGCTTGTCGCGCCGATCAATGGACGTGGCTCGCTCGCGCTCGACGATGCGCGGGTTTACTGGAGCGATTGTGGCACTGGGTCCAATCGTTCGGATGGAGCAGTGTTCGCGATAGCGAAAATCGGCGGCACGCCGGAAAAAATCGCGATGGGGCAAAAGTGTCCGCAGAAGGTTGCAACGGATGGAGATTATGTGTACTGGCAATCCGGCGATGGGATCACGCGCCTAGACAAACGCGGCGGTGCATCGGCATTATTTGCGGTGGAGGGCGGCGGCGCGTTTATGTTCGATGAGGCAAATGTGTATTGGTCACACGCGACGCAAACGTCACGCACAACCTTTCAGAGTTGCGCCGATGAGCAGAGCGCGTTAATGCGCGCGCCAAAGGTGGGCGGGACTGCGGCGACACTCGCGGAATTTGCGGGGCTGGTTCCGGCGAACATTGCGCAGGATGTGGCAAACATCTACCTAGCGACTGATTGCACGCAAGGCATCCAACGCATCGCGAAAACTGGCGGCGCGTTCGCTCCGGTTGTACCAAATGTGCGCGCGGATTGGATCGTGGTGGACGCGGCAAACATTTTTTGGGTGGACATCCCAAATGGCGCGGTGATGAAAAAAGCGAAATAAAATTCAATCGCTTGGCAATCCGTCAAACAAATCGCGTTCAAGATGCGCGGGTGGTTCAGTTGGCACGGCGCGCATAAAAGTTTCGTCGCTGGCAAACAAGCGTTGAAATACACGCGCCACCGGTCCGCCCATGCCCGCCAATTGGCTTGAGTGGCACGCCGTCGCGCGCGATTTTTGATCCAGCACATCGCTAATCGGAATTTTCGCGTGGATTGGAAAATCCACGTTGGCAAACGACGCGACATCAATATCCTTGTTTTTGCCAAATTTATGCGGATCGATGCGAAACAGTGGCATCAATCGCACCGCCGCTTTGAGAAAGCCACGCGGGAATGTCGAAAAATATAATTTCGCGGGCGCATAGGGCGGTAGATTTTCGACGTCTTGCGCGGCGTCACCGGCAAGTTGAAACGCGGCGACGGTGGCGTTATGAATCGCAATGTGATCCGGGTGGCGATAACCGCCAATCGGATCAAACGTGATGACAACCTGGGGACGCAGTCGCCGAATGTGCGCGGCGACCTTGCACGCCACCGCATCTGTCGGTTGCGCGACAAGCGCTTGCGGATGCTGGTTGTCCGGCGAACCGGGCATACCCGAATCGCGATAATCGAGGAAATGAACCGAGTCGAGACCCAGGATATTGACCGCGCATTGCAATTCGTCTGTCCGCATTTCTGCGACCGACGCGAATCCTTTCAAATCCGGTGGCGCTTCGCCGACTTCGCCGCGCGTCGCGCAGATGAGATGCGTCCGTACGCCCTGGCGCGCGTAATGCGCGAGTGTGCCGCCTGCGGCAAGTTCATCGTCAGGATGAGCGAACACGGCGAGCAAGGTATGGTTAGGCATAATTGATCCTCGACGCAAAACCCTGGCATCCGTTATCGGGCTTGCGTCAATCTTTTTTCATCACGATAATTTTTACGCCGCGCATCCCGCCAAAGATATTGGCAAGCCGAATCATCCGCTTGAAATATGGCGGCATCTCTGCGCGTTCGATGGTGTGAAAACCAAAGCGCGTGTAGAACGGTTCGAGTTGTTCCCGGCACGTAAGATACAGCGCGCCACGCTGTGCGTCCTGCGCCAGCAATGCTTGGATGATCTGACGCGCGATGCCTTGGCCCTGGCGTTGCGGAATGACGGCAATCGAGGCAAGCTCGCGCGAACCATCGTCGTGTGGCTTGATCTGTCCGATGCCGACAATCCCATCCGCGTCGTCCGCGATGATAAAGCGATGCCAATCCAGCGCCATCGGATTGATCCCGGCTTTGTGAATGATACGTTCGATCATCGGTTGATCAGATTGGGTAGCGGGGCGAAGTTGAACCATCTTTTAATCTCGTTCCGCAAACGCCATCGTGTACAAATCAAAATAGCGCCCGCGTTTTTCGAGCAGTTCGGCGTGCGTCCCCGCTTCGACGATGCGCCCTTTTTCAATCACAACGATCTTGTCCGCGCGCGTGATCGTGGACAAACGGTGCGCGATGACGAACGAAGTGCGATCCTTGAGCAAGCGTTCGAGCGCAACCTGGATCACGCGCTCGGTTTGCGTATCCACGCTCGATGTTGCTTCGTCAAGAATTAGAATGCGCGGAGCGGCGAGAAGCGCGCGCGCAAACGAAATCAGTTGGCGCTGACCACCGGATAAAATCGCGCCGCCTTCGCCGACCAGCGTTTGGTATCCTTGATCGAGCGACAGGATAAACTCGTGCGCGCCGACGGCTTGCGCCGCCGCTTGAATCGCTTCATCACTGGCATCGAGCGCGCCATAGCCGATATTATCACGAATTGTGCCGCTGAACAGAAACGGGTCTTGGAGCACCACGCCCATTTGGCGGCGCAGTGAATTTTGCGTGATGGCGCGAATGTCTACGCCATCAATTGTGATCACGCCCGCCGTTGCATCGTAAAAGCGGCTGACGAGTTTGACGAGCGTAGACTTGCCCGCGCCCGTTTCGCCAACAAACGCAATGGTTTCGCCGGGGCGCGCGCGCAGATTAATATCTTCCAGTACCGGCGTCGGATCGTCCGAGTAATGAAAACTCACATGATCGAACACCACCGCGCCGCGAATCGCGGGGAGTTCGCTCGCGTCGGGCGCGTCACGCACCTCAACTTGCGTATCGAGCAATTCAAAAATTCGCTCGCCGGATGCCATCGTCGCTTGAAACGTATTGTAACGTTGTGACAGATCACGAATCGGGTTAAAAAAGCGATCAATGTAGAGCGCGAACGCGACGAGCGTCCCCGCCGTGAGCGGGGTCGAACCCATCCAGCCAAATGTGCCTAGCACCGCGAGTCCGCCGATCCACACGACCAAGCCCAGCGCGACACTGCCGATAAAATCCACGGTTGGGAAAAAGAGCGAAATGAGGAGCGATGCCCAGTTGCTCGTTTGCAACAGATTACCGTTCACTTGATCCACGAACACGTGATAGTTGTAATCTTCGCGCGAGAATGATTGCACGACGCGCACGCCGACAATGTTTTCGTTCAACACGGCATTGACCCAGCCCACCGCCGAGCGCACCTTGCGATAACTTTCGCGCGCGCGGCGGCGGAATAATTCGGTGGCCACACCCATCAGCGGCAGAACCAGGAACGAGAGCAAGGTCAATTGCCAGTTGAGCAACAGCATCGCAACCGTTGTGCCAAAGAGATCGAAGAAATCGCGAAACACGGCGAGGACGGCCCATGTGATCATTTCGCGCAAAACACCGACATCGTTGATCACCCGCGAGATCAGGCGCCCAACGGCATAGCGGCTGAAAAAGCCGAGTGACAAGGATTGCAAATGATCAAACAATTGGCGGCGCAAATCGAGAATGATGCTTTGCCCAACGCGCGCCATGATGCGGACGCGAAGGTACGTGCCGATCCATTGGACGAGTCCGGCGACGAGATAGAGCGCGACGACTTGCGCCAGCACATCGGGATTTTTCGCCGCCATGCCGCTGTCGAGCGCAACTTTGATGAGGTACGGTCCCGCGATGTACGCCGTCATCGCAATCGTCATCCACACCAACGCAACAACAATTTGCGATTGATACGGATGCACATAACCGAGCAAACGGCGCGCAATGTGCGAGTCGTATGCCTTGCCAAGCACTTGGTCGTCGTCCGGCTTGGCGGGGACTGAGGGCGGTGCCGATTTTTTCGTTGCAGTGACTGCTGTCATAATTCAAATCTCAAGCGTAGACGGTACGAATCCGGCGGTAGGTCGGGACGTTTGTCGGGACACGCACGTGATACACTAGTGGAAAATTTGGATGATGGAGGATGGGATGAATATCGTTTTATGGGTTCTTCAGGTTTTATTGGCGTTGCTGTTTTTGATGGCTGGCATTATGAAATCAACTCAGCCCAAAGAAAAGTTGGCCGAACGGATGAGTTGGGTCAACCACACTTCGCCAGAAGCCGTCAAAGCGATCGGCGTGCTTGAAATTCTCGGCGGCGTGGGCTTGGTCTTGCCCGCACTCACCGGCATTCTGCCCTGGCTGACGCCGCTCGCGGCAACGGGCTTGGCGCTGACGATGATTGGCGCGGTGATCACTCACGTTCGCTTGAACGAAACAGCCAAGTCCGTTGCGCCAATCGTTTTGCTGATCTTGTCCGCTGTCGTCGCGTATGGTCGGTTTGTGATTGCGCCGCTATAACTGCTGACAGGTTTTAATTTCGTGAGGCGGACGCATAAAACGTCTGCCTCTTTTTTATTGGACGCTAGCCAATCCACAGCGAACGCATGGAAAGCGAGCCCATCGAAATTTGATCGTTGAAGAAACGTACGTTTTCTTGCGGGTCTTGCAGAGACAGGATGTACAACAACGGCAGATAGTGTTCGTTCGTCGGAATCGCCAGGCGCGCGGCTGGACCCAGTTTCTGATATTGCGTGATCGCCGCGTGATCGCCCGCCAGGATCAATTGCTTGATCGTCGCATCGAACTCGATTGCCCAGTCATACGCGCCGCCATCCCACGCGATCAGACCTAGGTTGTGGACGACGTTGCCGCTCCCCACGATCAAGACACCTTTGTTGCGGAGCGCGCGCAATTCCTTGCCGAGTGCATAGTGATAATCGGGCGCTTGCGTGCGATCCAATGAGAGTTGCACGACCGGCAGATCGGCTTGCGGAAACATTTTGACGAGCACCGACCAGGTGCCATGATCGAGTCCCCAGGATTGATCCAAGCGCACCTGCGTTTTGCGAATGGTGGCTTGAGCCAGTCGCGCCAATTCCGGCGAGCCGGGCGCGGGATATTCCATCGCGTACAGTTCCGGCGGAAACCCGCCAAAGTCGTGAATGGTCTTGGGCTGATCCATCCCGGTGACCTGGGTGCCGCGCGTTTCCCAGTGCGCCGATACGCATAGGATCGCTTTGGGCTTGGGTAGCGTTTGTCCAACTTGCGCCCATGTGCGCCCAAACTCATTATCTTCAATCGCATTCATCGGACTGCCGTGACCCACGAACAGTACCGGCATTTTCGTATCCGAATCGGAAAACGTGTTATGTAGTTGTGCGAGTGTGTGATCAAGTGACATGCCATTCTCCTTTGAGAATAAACCACAAATAAACACGACCAAAATTTATTCGTGAGATTTGTGGTTTTCCTGAAAATAATTTGTCGAGCAACGATGCTTGCCCGCACGGCCGAGCCGCTCACTCGACATTTTTCATTTTGCGACAGGCGCATCAACCACGCGCTGGCTTGGCGACGCGCCTTCCAATTCTTCCAGGAACAGCATCTCGCGGCGATATTGTTCCTGATCCTTTAACTGCAAATCGTAAACCTCTTTGTACAGTCCGCCTTCAGCCAACAGAATCTCGTGCGTACCGCGCTGGACAATGCGCCCGTGATCCAGCACAAGAATCAAATCAGCGCGCTTGACGGTCGTAAGTCGTTGCGCAATGACGAATGTCGTGCGCCCTTGCATCAAATCGGCGAGCGCTTGCTGGATCAGATATTCGGTTTGCGTGTCCACTGACGACGTGGAATCGTCGAGAATCAGAATGCGCGGATTCATCAGCAGAGCGCGCGCAATCGCGATGCGCTGGCGCTGTCCGCCCGACAACGTGACGCCGCGTTCGCCGACGACCGTCTCATAGCCCTTTGATAATCCCAGGATGAAATCGTGCGCGCGCGCCGCGTGTGCCGCCGCAAGCACATCGTCCTCGGTGGCGTCAAGCCGGCCATACGCGATATTGTCGCGGATTGACGACGAGAACAAGAGCGACGTTTGCAGAACAATGCCGATCTGCGAACGCAGTTGTTTGAGTTCAACCGTCTTGATGTCGCGCCCGTCCACCAGAATGCGTCCGCTGGACGTATCGTAAAATCGCGGAATCAAATTGATCAGCGATGTTTTGCCGCTTCCGGTTGGACCGATGAGCGCAATGACCTGGTTCGGCAAGGCTTCGAAGGTGAGATCGCTCAACGCTTCGTGTTCCTTGGCCCCCGAACGATACGCGAATGAAACATGCTCAAAGCGCACGTTGCCGCTGAGCGTGGCTAAAGGCACCGGGTTTTTCGGCGAGGTGATGTCTTCCGGCAAATCAAGCACTTCATAAATCCGTTGCCCGCCCGCCGCGGCTTCACCCGCCGAGTTGAGCACAAAACCCAGGTCGCTGACCGGACCCGCGAGAATGAGCAGATACGAATTGAACGCGACGAGTTCGCCGAGCGTGAGCGTGCCGTCAATCACCATCTTGCCACCGAACCACAAGATGAGCGCAGTCGAGAACATGACGAGGATCGTCATCGTCGGCATATAAAAGCCCCAGTTGCTAACCACCGTCACGCTGGCATCGTAATACTTGAGATTCTTGACTTCAAATTTTTCTTTTTCGTGTTGCTCGCGCGCAAACGCGCGTACCACGTGCGCGCCGCTGACATTTTCTTGCAACGTCGCCGACATGTCGCCGATGGCGTGGTCCACGCGATACCAGAGCGGCGGTTGAACGCGTCCCAGGTTGAACGCGACCCCAGCTAGCACGATGAGCGGAATGAAACCGATCAGCGAAAGCGTGACGCTGGCGTTGAACAAAAGCACGCCAATGCCGAGCAATAAAAGAGCAATGTTGATCAAATCCACACCACCGCCGCCAATAAACCGCGACAGCGCGCTCACATCTTCAGTGCAACGGCTCATCAATTGTCCCGTCTGCACCGAATCGTGGTACGTGAAGGATAGACGCTGGATTTTGTCATACAGCGCGTTGCGGAAATCATAACCCGTCTGATTGGTCAGCCATTCGGAAAGGTAGCGTTTCGCCAAGTTAAACAGTGCGCGAATGAAACCAATCCCGACAATAACCAGTCCGACGTTGAGCAATGCGCCGGGATTATTTTTCGTCAGCCCGTCGTCAATGGCGCGTTGAATCAGCGACGGCGTAAACAATGACGTGATGGTCACGACGACGACGGCGAGCAAGAGCGCTGTGATTTGCCAGAGATACAGATGGAGCGATTGAAATAAACGGAATAGAATTTTCATCCAAAACCTATAGCCGCCAAGCGGTCAAACGGCGGATAGCTATTGTAGCACATTTGCATTGAAAGGAAAAATAAATATTGGGCAAACCCAATTTCCCGCGTTACGCTTGTGGCGTATAATACATCGGCAAGTTTGACTGACGAGCGTCAAGCGCGCCAATTCATTTTCACGGGAGGAAATTTTGCAACCTTGGCAAACCCTGGCACGTAAAACCATTTTCAAGCACAGCAAATTTCTCACGGTCGAAGAACACATCGTCGCATTGCCAGATGGCCGCGTGATTGCCGATTGGCCATGGGTGATCACGCCCGATTATATCAACGTGGTCGTCATCACCGACGAGGCCCAGTTCTTGTGCTTTCGGCAAACGAAATACGTGATCGCAGGAACATCGCTCGCCCCGGTTGGCGGCTATCTAGAGCCGGGCGAAGATCCGCTTGTCGCCGCGCAACGCGAATTGCTGGAAGAGACCGGGTATGCGGCGCGCACTTGGATCGATCTGGGCCATTATCCGGTGGAAGGCAATCGCGGATGCGGGACGGCGCATTTGTATCTCGCTACCAGCGCACATCCAATCACGGCGCGAAATGCAGACGACTTGGAAGAACAAGAAATTGTATTACTCTCGCACAGTGAGATCGAACACGCACTCGACGCGGGCGAGTTCAAGGTGCTGGCGTGGGCGGCAAATGTTGCGCTCGCGTTGCGGCGCTTACAGCAAGTTTCGCCTGAAGCTTAAACCACGCTTACCCTGCCACCCCCAAGTAGATTTCAAGAGCGATGCTCCGACTCGGCTCAAAATGCCCGCGTAACATCAGGCATTATATTTCTTGACAAATCTAGTAACTAGGTATATAGTTTTTTCGGGACAAGAATTTGGAGAATTTCAATGCCTGTTCGCCACGCCGTTCTTGGATTGCTTGCTCAACGCCCGCGTCATGGTTATGAATTACGCGCGGCGTTTGAAGCTGTGGTTGGCGGCGAAGAGAATTGGGACGTCAAGCCCGCACAAATTTATACAACGCTGGCGCGGTTAGAACAAAGCGGATTCGTCGTCCAAGAATCGGTGGGGCAAGACGCCGGACCGGAAAAACGGATCTATGCGATTACAACAGCAGGACGCGCTGAACTGATCGATTGGTTTGCGCGCGGTGTCACGCACGAACACCAACGCGACGAATTTTTCATCAAACTCATGTTGTCGCTCGTGCCTGGCGCAATCAATCCACGGCAGGTGATCCACACCCAACGCACGCAACTCTATCGTGAGTTGCACGCGATCACGGTGCAACGCGCGCCCTTCAATCCCCAAAGCGATCTCGCCAAAATACTGTTGCTCGATAAAGTGGTGATGCACCTGGAAGCCGATTTGCGCTGGCTGGACATGATCGAAGCGCGACTCGCGGAAATTCAACGCCAGCCATTACCGGAACCAGAAAGCAAGCCCCGCGGCAGACCCAGGAAAAATTAAACCTTCCCGAATTTAGATTGCAAATTTCAAATTTGGAATTTAAATCTGCAATCTAAAATTTGAAATCTGAAATTAGGAGATACCATGTCAATTATTCAAGCCGAGAATTTGACCAAAGTCTACGGCACCGGCGATACCGCAGTGACCGCGCTCGATCACGTCAATCTCCAAGTCAAAGCCGGCGAATTTGTTGCGGTCATGGGACCGAGTGGTTGCGGCAAATCAACCTTGTTGCATTTGCTCGGCGGACTCGACCGCCCGACGGCGGGCAGCGTCAGCATTGATGGACAACTGATCAGCAAATTATCCGACAATGCGCTCGCGCAAATGCGCCGCCGCAAAATTGGTTACATCTTTCAATTTTTCAATCTCATCCCAATTTTATCGGCAGTCGAAAACGCCGCCTTGCCGCTCACGCTCGACGGCGCGAATGCGGCGCAAGCGAAACATCAAGCCGTTGACTGGTTGACCCAGGTCGGGTTGGGCAATCGCTTGCGCAATAATCCCGATCAATTGTCCGCCGGTCAGCAACAACGCGTGGCGATTGCGCGCGCGCTCATCACCAATCCCGCGCTCGTCCTCGCCGACGAACCCACAGGCAACCTTGACACCAAAGCGTCGGATGAAATTGCCGTGCTGTTAAAGCAAGTGTCCACAGACTGGGGCCGCGCCGTGTTAATGGTGACACACGATCCGCGCATCGCCGCGTATGCCGACCGCATTGTCTTTCTCAAAGATGGCCGGATCGTCAACGAAACAATTTTGGAATCCAAGCACACGGGCAACTCGGAAATCGTCACCAAGCAAATGAACGCGATGGCGTGACAACTTGTCATTGCGAGCCGCGTAGCGGCGAAGCAATCTCCTACCAACTATGGGGATTGCTTCGTCGGCAAAGAACGCCTCCTCGCAATGACAGTGAGGACAATATGAATCTCCAACTCACACTCGCGGCTCGCTATCTGGGCGGGCGCAAATTACGAACGTTTCTCACGACCCTCGCCATTGTCATCGGCGTGATGGTGATTTTCGGCATGGGCGTGATGTTGCCCACGATGAACGACGCGTTCAACAAAAGTCTGCTCGCGGCGTCGGGTCAAACCGATGTGATGATCACCAACAAGAGCGGTGAAACCTTTTCCGCGTCGATGCTGAACCAGGTCAAAACGGTCAACGGGATTGCGGTGATCGGCGGCTCGCTGGAGCGCACGATCAATTTGCCGCCCGACTTTTACGGCAAGAATTCGACGGTGAGCGCGCTGTCGCTCGTCGGCATTGATCCAGCGGTTGCGCCCAACCTGCACAATTATCAACTGACCCAGGGTCGCTTTTTGAAACAAGGCGATGCCAACGTGGTCGTCATTTCACAGAGTCTCGCCGATTCCATCGGCGTGAAATTGAATGACACGATAAAACTGCCCACGACCCAGGGCGTCGTCAAATTGACAGTAGTCGGCATGACGCCTGGGCACGCGCTCGTCGGCAACGAACAAGTCCTCATCACGTTGACCCAAGCGCAAAAATTACTCGATGCGGTCGGACGCATCAACGTCATCGAAGCGAATCTCACGACCAAAGACAAAACGCAAACCGATGTAATCGTCAGCAATATCAAGGGGCAACTGGGAAACACCTACACGCTTGGCGGGCTGACGAGCGGTTCGGAATTTGCCACCTCGATGCAGAACGCGGGCGTGATCTTTAATATGATCGGTTATCTCGCGCTGGCGATGGGCGGCTTTATCATCTTCAACACCTTCCGCACGATTGTTGCCGAGCGCCGCCACGATATTGGCATGTTGCGCGCGATTGGCGCGAATCGCGGAGCCATCATCGGGATGATCCTCACCGAAGGCTTGGTGCAAGGCGTACTCGGCACCGCGATTGGAATCGGGCTGGGTTTTCTGCTGGGCGACGGCATCATCGCGATGCTCAATCCCTTTATGAAACAACTGATCAATATCGAACTCACGCCTGTGATCGATCCATCGCTCTATGTCGTTTCGATCATCCTGGGTGTGGGCGTCACGCTCGTATCGGGATTGCTTCCCGCGATGAGCGCGAGCCGTGTCACGCCGATGGAAGCATTGCGTCCATCCGTGGCTGACACGATGCAACGCATTAGCCGCGTGAGTACGATCATCGGCGCGCTAATGCTTCTCGTCGCCGTGATCGGATTGATCAGCGGCAATTTTTCGCTGATCGCGCTTGGCGGATTATTGGTGCTCGTCGGCTTGGTGCTCGTCGCGCCCGCACTCGTCAAACCAATTGCGAACCTGTTCGGCATTTTGCTCACACTGCTATTTGCGCGCGACGGCACGGGCGAACTCGCGCAAGGCAATCTCACGCGCCAACCCTCGCGCGCGGCAATCACCGCCAGCGCGACGATGATCGGTTTGGCGATTGTTGTTGGCGCGGGCGGAATGCTGTTCAGTGTCGTCGGCATGGCGGGCGATATGTTTAACAAAAGCATGGGCAGTGATTATTTGCTGATCCCGCCGTCGATTGCCGCGTGGAAAGGCGATGTCGGCGCGAGCGAAACGCTCAAAAGCAAACTGACTTCAATTCCTGGCGTCGGCGCGGTTAACACCTTGCGCTATGCTCAATCGGCAGTGGCTTCGCCCGCGCTGACCGCAGGCACCGGCGATATGGCGATCTCCGTCCTGGGAATCGATCCCGTTGATTATGCTAAAGTATCCGGCATGGATTTCATGAGCGGCAACGCCCAAGACGCTTATAACGCGCTGGGCGCCGATCAACGCAATGCGATCGTCAATGGCATTCTCGCCACGCCGCTCGGTCTCAAGGTCGGTGATTTCATTCCGTTGACGACGCCTTCAGGATTGCAGAATTACAAAATCGTTGCGATTGGCAGTGACGTGATGAGCATCAAGATCAACACGGCGTACATTTCGCAAGTGAATATGAAATTGGATTTCAACAAGAGCGAAGACATTCTCTACCAAGTTAATCTTGCGCCAGGCGCAGACGCCGCGTCGGTCGAGCAATGGCTCAATCAGATCGTCGTCGATTATCCGCAATTTCGTCTCGTTACCGGTCGCGCGTATGTCGCCGAATTTATGGCCCAGTACCAATCGATCATTTCGGGGATGTACGTTCTGCTGGCGGTGCTTTCGATTCCGTCGTTGATTGCGATCCTCAACACGCTGGCGATCGGCGTGATCGAACGCACGCGCGAGGTTGGCATGTTGCGCGCGATTGGCGCGACGCGCAATCAAGTGTGGAAGACCATTGTGGCGGAAGCGTTGTTGCTTTCGGCGCTGGGCACAGCACTGGGAATCCTGGCGGGGTTGTATCTCAGTTATGTGTTCGTGCAAGGAATGACAGCGGGCGGTTATCTGAAGATGGCGTACACCTTCCCGCTCGCAGGCGTGCTCGCGGCAATTGCGGCGGGGCTGATCTTTGGCGTGCTTGCCGCTTTATTACCTGCACGCCAAGCATCCGGCATGGAGATCATCAAGGCGCTGAGGTACGAATAAGCAGTAGACAATCGCTAGTAGACAGACAAAACCCTTGCGAAGGTTATGAACTTTCGCAAGGGTTTTTGTTG
>JBBIUF010000042.1:0-33969 GCA_037440365.1 Chloroflexota bacterium | reverse complement strand
AGCACGCCCGCAATTTGAATCAAGGTCAAGCGCTCCCCAAGCAGGAAATAAGCCAAGCCCGCCACGAACGCAATCTCGCTCATAGCAACGATGCTCGCGATCCCGGCTGGCAATTTCCGCAAACCGAATAGGTACGCCGCAAACGCCATGATCGTTTGTACGATCCATCCGGCAAAGCCAAGCCACATTGAAACCGGGGCGGACCAAGGTTGAGCGACGAAAAATTGCAATGGGAGCAAGGCGAGTGCGCCAAAAGCAAAACCATACGTCAACATTACAAATGGATTGGAGGGTTCGCGCACATTTTTGCCAAATAGCGTCCATGCCGCATAGCCCAAGGGCAGGCAAAAGCCGATCGCGAATCCGACCCAGCTGATTTGGATCGCGTTGCTCATTCCAGAAACCAGGACAGTACCGGTAAACGTCAAGGCAATCGCTAAAAATTTGCGCCAGGTAATCGGTTCACGCCAAACGATCCGGGCAACCACGACGACGATTGCTGGAGCCGCGGCTTGTTGAACGGTTGCCACCGCTACGCCATTGACCAGCACCGCGAGATTCCAAAATACGTGGAATGCGCCGAGACTCATACCCAGCGCGACCAAACCAGGGAGATCGGCGCGGTGGATGCGTAACGCAGTTGGGCGCGCCAAGCCGACACTGATCAATAATGTCAAAGCGGTGAGCCAGTCGCGCCAGAACGCTAACGCGATCGGCGAGATATCTGCCTGGCTTGCAAGATACTTGACGAAGAGACCTGAAGTTGCCCACCCTGCCGCCGCAACTAGCACGGCAACATATCCCGCCGAAATCGAGCGTAACAATGTGGTGGGCGTGCTTACCGAATGACCCGACGATAAATTTTCACTCATTCCAATTTCCTTGCTTGCAATTCAAGGTATGGCTGACAATGATCGTCAAAAATAAAAATGCCCGCTCGTAACACGAGCAGACTCACGCGCCAAGTATACTGTCCTAGCCGCAAAAGTCAACCATTTGCCAAGCACATCCATGGCGTGTAAAAAAGGCACTTGACGCCACGTATTGAATGCAATAGAATCTTGCTATCGTCTGCGACGGCGATGCGGTAACTAGAAAAGAAAACTCGATGCAGTTTCGTTCCCCTGAATTGCTTTGGCTTTTGCTCGGACTCCCCGTGCTTGTTGGCATATATATCTTGGCTCAACGTCGGCGCACGCGTTTCCCGGTTCGCTATTCCAGTCTCACGTTGGTCAAGGATGCGTTGGGCCAAGGTTCACGCTATCGTCGGCACATCCCTCCCTTGTTTTTTCTGTTGGGCGTTGCCTCGATGCTGTTCGCGTTGGCACGTCCGGTGGGTGTCGTGGTCTTGCCGAAAGATCAAGCCACTGTTATTCTTGCTTTGGATGTTTCGCGGAGCATGTCGGCAAATGATCTCAAGCCAAGTCGGATTGAAGCGGCCAAGACAGCGGCGCGCGATTTTATTGCGCGGCAAGACGCCAATACGCGAATTGGGATTGTATCATTTTCCAGCTATGCCGCGTTGGTGCAAGAGCCAACCACGGATCGTAATTTGCTCATTGCGGCGGTCAATCGGCTGTCGGTTCAAAATAGCACTGCGATTGGAAGTGCCATTCTCGTATCGCTCGATGCGATTTTTGAAAATCCCGGTGCGAATCCAACCGCGCAATCGAATGGCGTGCTCGCACCAGAGACACCCGAGCCAACGCCCGTGCCGATTGGAATGCACTTGCCCGGCACCATCGTCTTACTCACGGATGGGCAAAATCGGACTGGTCCGTCGCCCATCGAAGCGGCGCGAACATCGGCTAATCGAGGCATTCGCATTTTTGCGATTGGCATTGGCACCCCGAATGGCGCAACCATGGCGGATCCCAATAATCGCGGTTTTGGTTTTCGCGCCGCGCTGGACGAGGAGACTTTGCGTCAAATTGCAAGCATTACGGACGGCAAATATTTTAATGCCACAGACGAAACTGCGCTGGCTACGATCTATCAAAATTTGAGCAAGGACCTGACGCTCCAAACCGAGCAAGAAGAAAACACGGTGGTCTTTACGGCGGCGGCAATGGGCTGTCTCGTGTTGAGTCTATGGCTCTCGTTATTCTGGTTAAAACGCCTTCCCTGATCCATGATTTCACGCGCCACAGAATTCCATGATATAATGACCCAGTGTTAAATTTTGTTGACGGTAGGTTGGCAATCGTGGTGGACAAAAACCAGGTCTTGAGTACTTTGCTTGCAATTTTCAATTCCACGCGCCTTCGTTTATTACCGATTTCCGAATTAACCGAGCTGGGTCGCCGAGCTGGGTTATATGCCGATCGGTCTCTGGAAGCGGCACGGGAAGCAATCAATAATCATTTGTGTTTTGATCGCAGTCCCGCGTATCCGTTTGTTGAATTCCAAATTGGCGAACATTCTTTTTGGGGTTTGGAAACATGGTTGCCCAACTTGGGTAACCATGCCCCCATCGAAGTGGTTCACGCAATCACCCCCTTGCCGAGCGCGTGGCAATTTGAACATGTCCTCAAGCAACGTGAAATCGAAACGGGCGCACTGGTTTTGCCGCGCGCTAAATTTAATGCACTCGTTGCCAACTTGGAACCGATTGCGCCGAACAGGCGTATTCTGATTGGGGAAGGTTACGGTTACGAACGTTGGGTCTGCGGCTTGAAAGAAAAGGAACATACTCTCGAGAGCGCGGCGCTTGCCGAGTGGTTTGCCGAAAACCAGGTCAAGCCGGACGATGGCTTGACGCTGATGGTTGAGACTGACAATGAGTGTGTCTTGTCGTTCATCGCGCCCTGGGATCGCAATGCGGAACATTTTCTAAAGCATGGAACGGGTACTGGACGGTCTGCGTCAGACGCGCCCATTCGCGATTTGATTTGGGATTATCTTAGCCACGCTACACAAGTTGTGCCAATTGCGGACATTATCGCCCAGATCCAAGCCCGGCGCTCCGCTGTTAGCGCACAACGGATCCAAGCGTGTCTGGTGTCGAATCCGTATTTGTTCGCTAGCACCGGTCCCAACGGTCATTGGGGTTTGACGGCTTGGGGGATTGCAGATATTGTCTTGCGCGATGAACCGGGCAAATCGTTGCGCCTGGATGATGTGATGAATCGCATTGCGCGCGATGATTTGATTTATCAGACGCTCCATGCCGCCAAAGCGTTTTTAAGCGTGCATGAATTGACTGAGCGGATCGCGCAACAACTCGGGATTGCTCCGCGGCTTTTAACGCTTGCGCCATTTTTCAATCCAGACGATGTGCGCTTGTTGCGTGTCAACGATACCTTTGCGCTATTTGAGGATAGCGAATATCTAATCGGCAACCTAGTTCAGGTGGCGATTGATCTCAATCAAAGTCTCGAAGCGCGCGAACATCAAGTTGGGCAATTGCAAAATGCGCTGGCGACGCAAACCGAAAAAACGCTAGCCAGCTCCAGTTCCAGCGAAGATGCTCAAGCATTACGGATCGAGTTGAAAGACGCGGCGGGCAAATTGAGTGAAACGCTTGCCGCATTGGTTGAGCGCGAACGCGAACTAGATCAAGTGCGTCACAATGAGCAGATTGCCAGCGCGCGCCTAACCCAGGCGCAGATCGCGCTCGATGTGCTACGCGCTGAACATGGCGCGCAAGTGAGCGAACTGTATCGTAGAAATTTACTGTTAGATCAACGGCTCACTGAAGCGGCGGCGCAACTCGCGCAGGCGCAGGCAAACGTCAGTGCGTCTGCCCAGACGCATGCCGCGCAAGTCAACGAGTGGGAACAGCGGCTATTGGATGTGACCACGCAACTGGCTCAAGCCAAGCAAACGCAGAACGAGCTAGACGCCGAACATCGCGCAACCATTGAATCGCTTCGGCAACAACTAGCGCTCAACCTCCAAGCGGGACAGGTAACAGAGCAAGTAACCGCAGAACACGCGGCGCAGGTTGAATCGCTCCAACAAGAATTGGCGACAGCACGGGCGCAGGCGCTGGCGACGGCGCAGAGATCAGATGCCGCGCGCGCAGATCACGCCGCGCAGGTTGACGACCTGGGTCGGCAACTTGTCCAAGCTCGCCAAACCGCCGAGTCTCAGATTTGTGCGTTGGAACAGCAATTAGCCGAGGCGAACACCCAGCTTGAGCAAGAGCATCATTCTGCAGAGCGCGCGCAATTTCTCGATCAACAATTGGCCGAAGTGACGGCACAGGCGGCCCAAGCGACAACCTTGCTTGATCAACGCGCGCGTGAATTTTCTAACGCGCAACGCGACCTCCAACGGATTAGCGGCCAACTGGCTCAAGCCCAGCAAACGCTCAATCTCTTGCAAACCGAACACGCGACCCAGATCGGCGAAATTAAAAAACAAAATCGGCAATTGGAACAGCGCGCGACAGAAAGCGCAACCCAACTCGCGCGGATGCAAGATGAAGCGCGCATGGCGTATGGCGATCTCCAAACTCAAGTCAGCCGACTCAAAGAACAAAATGCTGAACTAACCCAGAAACTAGCAGACAGCGCGGCTGAATTGAACCGCGCTAGACAGCAAGCCGAAAAAATCCAAACGGAATACACGGCCCTTTTGAACGAGCGCGAGAAAAGTTTGGCGCACGCGCTCAAAAAACTCAATAGCGCTTCGGATTTGCTCATGAAAGGCGAACAGGATTTACATTTGGCGCGTCAGCAAGCGCAGGACTTTGGCGCGCATCTCACGCGGACCACGTTGGAATTGGAAACCCTGCGCACAGAACACAACAAGCTGTTGGACGAACTTCAGCAATTGCGCGAGGCGCGGCGTTATCTCACCGAAACATTGCAACAGCTTGCCCGTTCGGAAGAAATGTTGGACAAGACGCACGATCTTGCGCGCAAGGGGTTTGAGCAACGCACCCAACTCGAATCGCATGTCAACCAATATTTTGATCGTCCGCGCATCCAAGTCTGGCTCGATATTTTACAAGGACGCAAACCCGTTCCGCCAAATGGCAAACCCAAACCAGAGCATTGAGCCGGCATCGTCATGCTTGTGGTTGAAATGTTGTCTTGGGTAACTAAACTACTGGATCATGGCACGCCAAACATAACGCGGCAATTTGCGATTGACCAATCGCAAGCGAGTATGATACAATATCACGCACCGTAACTTGTTCCACACTGTGTGAACAATGAAAGGAATAGAATGCGGTCTCTGTTGAAAATCATGATTGTATTGTTGTTGGCGCTCTTGGCTGGTTTGGGCGCATTTTTTGTTGGCTTTGGCACCAATTATTATTTGGTGCGCACCCAAACTACAACCACAACGATCCCACGCAACTTTGGTTTATTTTGGGAAGCCTGGCAGGTCGTGCAAAACGAATTTTATGGAGACATTCCCACCACCCAAACCTTGACTCATGGCGCAATTCGCGGAATGTTGCAAGGGCTAGGCGATTCACATACAGTTCTGGTCGAACCGGTGCCCGCTCAGACAGAACAGTCTAACCTCAAAGGCGAAACAGGCGACGTGGGTTTGAACTTGGATGTCAAGAGTCATGTCCTCACCGTGATCTCGCCGGTGCCCGATTCGCCAGCCGACAAAGCCGGTGTTCGTTCCGGCGACTTTATCTTCAAGATTGGCGACAAGGAATTGCCGTTTGATATTTCAGTTCAAGACGCCAATAATCTGTTGCGCGGTCCGATCGGCAGTAAGGTGGTCTTGAATTTGCGCCATATCGGCGATAGCAAACCGATTGATGTGGAATTAACGCGCGAAAAATATGCGCTACCGACTGTGGAATCCAAGGTTTTGCCGCAGACGACGTTTGGTTACGTGCGCGTGTCTTTGGAAACGGCAGAGACGGGAAATGAATTCGCCAAAGCGCTCGATTCACTCAAGGCGCAAAAAATAACCGGCTTGGTGATTGACCTCCGCAACAATCCCGGCGGTTTGTTCCCGGATCCAATTTTGGATATTAGCGGGCAATTCCTAAAAAACAACGACGTGGTCGTCTATGAGCGAAACCGAGATGGCACAGAAAAAGAATACAAAGCGGGGAGCAAACGGGGCGCGGTTGATTTGCCCGTGGCGGTTTTGGTGAATAGCGGCACCGCCAGCGCGGCGGAAATTCTTGCGGGCGCGTTGCAAGATTACAAACGCGCGCCGCTGATCGGCGAACCGACGTACGGCAAAGGGTCGGTGCAAAGTATCCGCCAATTGAGCGATGGTGCGGCATTGCATATTACGATTGCCACGTGGTATACACCTAAGCACACCCAGATTGAAGGTAAAGGTTTGG
Source organism: Chloroflexota bacterium (assembly GCA_037440365.1). Lineage (GTDB taxonomy): Bacteria > Chloroflexota > Anaerolineae > UBA4142 > UBA4142 > JBBIUF01. The sequence goes on along the minus strand of JBBIUF010000042.1, from coordinate 27,695 downwards.
CGCCCGATTTAGCTGTGCCGCTAACCGAGGATGATGTCAAAAAAGGAATTGATCCACAACTGGATCGCGCGATCGAGTATTTGAAAAAAGGTAGTTAGGCGCGACTGGTTTTCAAAATATAAAGCGAGGTTCGCATGCGTGGAATAATCAAAATCGGATTGGTGACTTTACTCACCGTGGCGCTGGTGGCTACCGCGTTTGCTGGCGGCTTTGTCGTGAGCCGGCAATTGTTCCCCCCTGCTCTGCCGCCGGATGGCGGCGCGCCAGCAAGCTGGAAACCAGCGTTCGCGGTGTTTTGGGAAGCGTGGAATTTCGTCCATCAAGATTTTTATAAAACGCCGATCAACGATGACGATTTGGTGAATGGTGCCATTGCCGGCATGGTGCAATCCCTGGGCGATCCGCACACCGGTTTTACTGATGCCAAGCGCGCCGCCATCACTTCCACTGATTTGCAAGGATCGTTTGAAGGAATTGGCGCAACGGTCGAGATGCGCGAAGGACGGCTGACCATCGTCGCGCCAATCAAGGGTTCGCCCGCCGAAACCGCGGGCTTGTTGCCGAACGATGTGATCTTGCAGGTGAATGACACGATCATTCAAAATATGGACGTGACGCAAGCGATCACGTTTATTCGCGGACCCAAAGGCACCAAAGTCAAATTGGTTGTTCAACGTCCCAAGCAAGCGTCGTTCACCATTGAAATTGTCCGCGACACCATCCGCACGCCGTTTGTTGAATCGAAAATGATTGAAGGCACAAAAATTGCCTATCTGCGCTTGAACGATTTTGGCGCAACAGCGCCAGAAGAAATCCAAAAAGCGTTAAACGATTTGATGGCGCAAAAACCGACTGGCTTGATTTTCGATTTACGCGGCGACCCGGGCGGCTATCTCACCGTCGCGGTGGATGTGGCAAGCCAGTTTATTAAAGGCGGCAACGTCGTCTTGATCGAAAAAGACAAAGCCGGGCGCGCTCAAGAATTCAAAACTAAGGGCGGCGGACTCGCCACGGATATTCCGTTGGTCTTGTTGATTGACGGCGGCTCGGCGAGCGCCTCGGAAATCGTCTCTGGTGCGATCAAGGATTACAAGCGCGCGACCATCATCGGCGTCAAATCGTATGGCAAGGGCTCGGTCCAAAACGTGCATACCTTGAGCGACAAGTCGGAACTGCGCGTGACGATCGCGCACTTTTTCAGCCCCAAGGGCAATGAGATTAACGGGGTTGGCATTACGCCGGATATCGAAGTAAAAATTACGGACGATGACATAGCAAACAAAGTGGATCCGCAACTGAATCGCGCGATCGACTTTATGAAAAATGGAAAATAACTGCTGGTCACTGACCGCCGATCAAGCAGGGATGGCGGTTAGTCGGCGGCGGTTGGCGGACTTATGACAGACAATCCTCGCGTCCTCGCGACCAATCGCAAAGCGTACCATGACTATACCATTGAGGAAACCCAGGAAGCAGGCATTGCATTGACCGGCACGGAAATAAAATCGGTGCGCGCGGGCAGTGTGAACTTGCGCGATAGTTTTGCCCAGGTCAAGAACGGCGAACTGTGGTTAATGAACGCGCACATTGCGCCGTACGAACCGGCGAGCCGCCAAAATGGCGATCCCTACCGTGACCGCAAATTGCTAATGCACCGCAAGGAAATTTTGCGCTTGTTTGGGCGCGTCCAAGAAAAAGGGTTGACCATTATTCCATTACGATTGTATTTGAAAAAAAACCGCGCTAAAATTGAAGTGGGCTTGGCGCGCGGCAAAAAATTGTATGACAAGCGCGACACGCTTGCCAAGCGCGAAAGCGAGCGTGAAGTGCGGCGCGCGGTCAAAGAACGCGCGCGCGAATGAACGGTGGTTTTGCCATTTGCCGACAACATACGAGCGTGCTATAATGCTGGTATCGAAATCTGGAATCGCAAAGCGGGGATGCATGGCTTCGACGGGGAGGGCTGTTTTAGAATTGCAAGCGGTGGCGCTCGACCACCATAAAATGAGCAAATGATAGCTGCGAACACTCGCACCAACCTCGCGGCTCTTCCTGTCGCGGCGTAAGCCACGGCTCGATTAGCTCACAGGTCCGTAGACTAGCTCTGCGGCGTCCACGCGCATTCTCCCCCAAAGGATACGCGCTGGGCGACACCAAGTTGGGGTGCGGCAACTGCTACGCCGTTAACGGTTGCCCAAGCGGCGCAAGCCGAACGGCTGTGCGTTTGTAACTCTGCCGATTGAGCCGACAAACGCAAGACACAAAAATCGGCTAAGCTTGTAGTAATTCTGGGACGAACTTTTCGGACGCGGGTTCAATTCCCGCCATCTCCACCAAAACGAAAGCGCCGCTTGAATGACTAGCCTTCAAGCGGCGCTTTCGTTTACATGGACATTGGGCTAACCGCCAGATTCGATGGCACGTCGTATAATCTCATTCACCGATTGATCGCAAGGAGGTAATTGAAATGGAGTATCGTGGATTAGGGCGGACCGGTGTCTTGGTGTCCCCATTGTGTTTGGGCGCGATGAATTTTGGCGGACCGACCAGCGCCGATGAATCATTCGCTATCATCAACCGCGCGCTGAATGCCGGCATCAATTTTATTGATACGGCGAACGTGTACAACGCTGGCGAAAGTGAACGCCTTGTTGGACGCGCCTTGAAAGAAAATGGCAAGCGCGATCAGGTGGTCTTGGCAACCAAAGTGCATAACAAAACGGGGGACGGACCCAATGACCGGGGTGACTCACGTTATCATATCATTAAAGCGTGTGAGGATTCGCTCCGCCGCCTACAGACCGATCGCATTGATCTATACCAATTGCATCGCCCGCCGCTGACAATGCCGCAAGACGAAACTTTGCGGGCATTTGACGATTTGATTCATGCCGGCAAGGTGGTTTACATCGGCGCATCCACGCACCCCGCGTGGATGGTGATGGAAGCGTTGGCGCTGTCCGAACGCTATAACCTGGCTCGCTACATCAGCGAGCAACCACCTTACAATTTACTGGATCGCCGCATCGAAAACGAACTCATCCCCATGTGCCAAAAGTACGGTTTGGCGATTTTGCCCTGGTCACCGTTAGCGGGTGGCCTGCTCGCTGGACGATATTCGCTGGATGGGGGTTATCCCGCTGGTTCGCGCGCCACCCGCACGGGCGCGTTTTTCACCGATCGCATTTCCCTCAAGGGTCGGCAAGTTGCGATGCAAGTAGCCGAATTGGCGCAAGCACGCGGATTGACCGCGGCGCAATTGGCATTACTCTGGATTAAAGATCAACCTGGCGTCACTGCGCCTATCATCGGGCCGCGAACTTGCGAACAACTCGAAGCGTTCCTCCCCGTGATGGATTTAAAACTCGCCGACACGGATCGGCCTTTATTCGATGCACTCGTGCGGCCGGGCAATGCGGTTGCCGATTTCCACAACACCACAGATTGGATGAAGGCGCGCATTGTAGATTGAGCGCGAATGCGCCAAAACCTAAAATGTATACAAGGATAAATAAATGACGTTAAATAAATGGGGGCGCTTGAGTTTGCTCATTGTATTGGGACTCATTGCGGCGGTAGGTTATTTCTACTATACGCAAACACCGCGACCAAGCACGTTAATTCCAATTAGCAAGTTAGGGCAAGATGTTCAGTTAGGCACCGTTCAAAAAATTGCGGTCAACGGCACGGCGCTCAGCATTACCTACCGCGATGGGACATCAGCCACGTCGATCAATGCCGCCGGAGATGCCGGCATTGAAAAAACCTTGAACAACCTGGGGGTGCTTCCAGGCAAAATTGCGGCGGTCGATATAACCTACGATCAACCCTCGCAATGGGGCAATTGGCTGAATCTTGCCAGCATCGTGATCCCATTGATCCTGGTTGGCGGATTCTTGTTCTTCTTTATGCGCCGGATGCAAGGCGGTAACAATCAAGCGTTGTCGTTCGGGAAATCACGCGCGCGCGCATTTTCGAGCGACAAACCCGCGATTGCGTTTGCCGATGTTGCCGGGGTGGATGAAGCCAAGCAAGAGTTGCAAGAGGTCGTTGAGTTTCTTAAAGAGCCAGATAAATTTACCGCGCTCGGCGCGCGTATCCCGAAAGGCGTCCTGCTCATTGGACCGCCAGGGACAGGCAAGACCTTGATGGCGCGCGCAGTTGCCGGCGAAGCCAATGTCCCGTTTTATTCGATAAGCGGTTCCGAGTTTGTTGAAATGTTTGTTGGTGTTGGCGCGTCACGGGTGCGTGATCTGTTCGATACGGCCAAGAAAAATGCGCCGTGCATTGTCTTTGTGGATGAGATTGACGCGGTCGGACGGCATCGCGGCGCTGGCGTTGGTGGCTCGGCGGATGAGCGCGAACAAACACTCAATCAGATTTTGGTCGAGATGGACGGCTTTGATACCGATACGCACGTCATCATCGTCGCGGCAACCAATCGTGCTGATGTGCTTGATCCCGCGCTGTTGCGCCCGGGTCGTTTTGATCGTCGCGTGATCTTGGAATTGCCGGATCGGAATGGGCGCGAACAAATTTTGCTCGTCCACACCAAAGGCAAGCCCATTGCCGCTAACGTTGAACTTGGCGCAATTGCGAAATTGACACCTGGGTTCTCAGGCGCAGACATAGAAAATCTGGTAAACGAAGCGGCAATCCTCGCGGCGCGGCGCGGTAAACATGCCATCGAACATTTAGAATTTCAAGAGTCAATTGAAAAGGTCATGGCGGGACCAGAGCGCAAGAGCCGCCAAATCATCGAAGAGGAAAAACGGATTAGCGCCTATCACGAGGCGGGGCATGCCTTGGTCATGCACGTCTTGCCGAATTGCGATCCCGTTTACAAGGTCTCGATCATCTCACGCGGGACTGCGCTCGGTTACACCATGCACTTGCCTGAAGACGATCGCTATTTGCAACATCGCACAAAATTTATGGATGATCTTGCCGCGGCGCTCGGCGGGCGCGTAGCCGAAGAACTGATCTTTGGCGATATGACAACCGGCGCGGCGAATGATCTGGAAAGCGCAACGGACCTTGCCCGCGCCATGGTGACACGCTATGGCATGAGCGATTTGCTTGGTCAGCGCACGTTTGGCGTACGCGAGGATTTGGTTTTCATGGGGCGCGAAATCTCCGAACAACGAAATTATGGCGAACAGGTTGCTCGCCAAATCGATCAGGAGATCAAGCGCATCATTGATGCCGCCCATACTCAAGCAAAACAAATCTTGACGACACAACGAGCTAGATTGGATCTCATCGCGAGCCGCCTGATTCTTTCAGAAACACTGGACGCGACGGAATTCGCCGAGCTCATGGCGCAACCTGGACTTGGGCAAATCTAAAAACGCAAATGTCACAACGTTGGATGGATGAAGCCGATGACGTCGCGACTGAACAAGCGACGCGCCAGAAAACTGATCACCCGCGTTTGTTTTGCGTGGTGTTGCACAATGACAATTATACTACGATGGATTTTGTGGTGACTGTGTTGATTGGCGTGTTTCACAAATCCGAGGTCGAAGCGGTGCGGATTATGCTGGATGTCCACCAAAAAGGAATCGGCCGGGTGGGCGTCTATCCGCACGATGTGGCTGAGACCAAGGTACACCGCGTGACGCAATGGGCGCAAGAAGCGGGATTCCCTTTGTTATGTACGATGGAGCCGGAATGAGCGAACCCTCGATCCCCCAATCATTACGCCAAAGTATGGTGGACGCGCTGGCAGATGCCCGCCAACGCCGCCATGAATATGTCACGCTCGAGCACCTTTTGCTGGCTCTGTTGCGTGAAGCGCGCGCGCGCGACATTTTGCAAGCGTGCGGAGCAGACCTAAAAAAAATCCAGCAGGAACTGAAAACCTATCTCGATAAAACTTTGCCCACCCTGCCGAAAAATGCGCGCGCGGAACCCGAACAAACCGTAGGGTTGGGGCGCGTCTTTTCGCTCGCATATTTGCATGCTCAATCGGCGGGCCAAGATCACATTGAAAGCGGCGACATACTGGCGGCCTTGCTCGAAGAACCCGACTCACACGCGCGGTATGTGCTGGAGCAACAAAACGTCACACGCCTCGCTGTCTTGAATTACATCTCACACGGCATTACGCAGGCGAACGATGCGCCAGCCACCGCAAGCGAAGCTGGGGCGGACGAAAAACCCGCGCGCGATCCACTTGCAACCTACACGACCGACCTGGTTGCGCAAGCGGCGGCAGGCAAACTAGATCCGCTGATCGGACGCGCCGCCGAATTGGAACGCACGATCCAGGTCTTGTGCCGCCGACTCAAAAATAATCCGCTCTTTGTTGGCGATGCCGGGGTAGGCAAGACTGCGCTGGTGCATGGTTTGGCGTTACGGATTCACGCGGGCGACGTGCCGGACATTCTCAAAAGGGCGCGCATCTATGCGCTCGACATGGGCTTGGTGTTAGCCGGGACCAAATACCGCGGACAGTTTGAAGAGCGTGTCAAGGGTGTGCTCAAAGCGATAGAAAAACAACCCGACGCGATTTTATTTATTGATGAAATTCACACGCTTGTGGGTGCTGGCGCAACGAGCGGCGGCTCGGTGGACGCATCGAGTTTGCTCAAACCGGTATTGGCAAACGGCAATTTGCGTTGCATCGGCTCGACCACGCACGAAGAATTCAAAACGCTCGAACGCGATCGCGGTTTGGCCCGCCGGTTTCAGAAAATCGATCTACTAGAGCCATCGGTTGAAGAAACGGAGCAAATCCTGGCGGGCTTGAAATCGCGGTTTGAAGCGCATCACGGCGTCACGTATTCGGACGAGGCTGTGCGCGCGGCGGCGGAATTATCCGCCAAGCACATCAACGAACGGTTTTTGCCGGATAAAGCAATTGATGTGTTGGACGAAGCGGGAGCGCGCCAGAGGATTCGTCCAGAAAGCGAACGCAAAACAATCTTGACGCGCCAGGACATTGAAGTGGTGGTGGCGGCAATGGCAAAAATTCCAGCCGACACTGTATCGGGCAATGAACGGCAACGATTGGAAAATCTAGATGCCACCTTACGTCAGCATATTTTCGGGCAGGACGGCGCAATCGAATCTATTGTGGCGGCGATTCGTTTATCGCGCGCTGGATTGCGTTTGCCGCAAAAACCGGTTGGCTCTTTTTTATTTTTCGGACCGACTGGCGTTGGCAAAACCGAACTTGCGCGAGTGTTGAGCCACGCGCTCGGCGTCGAATTACTGCGCTATGATATGAGCGAGTATTCCGAAAAACATACCGTCAGCCGTCTCATCGGTGCGCCGCCGGGCTATGTGGGTTTCGATCAAGGCGGATTACTTACCGACGCGGTGCGGCGGCAACCCTACTCGGTCGTGTTACTCGATGAAATCGAAAAAGCGCATCCTGACCTGTTCAACCTTTTGCTCCAAGTGATGGATCACGCGACGTTGACCGATAACACGGGGCGCCAAGCCGATTTTCGCAATGTGGTGTTGATCATGACTACGAACGCTGGCGCGCGTGAGTTGACTGCAATGCCGATTGGTTTTCGCGCGGAGCAATCCGGCGACCCAGCCAAAAAGCCGATCGAACGTTTATTCAACCCTGAATTTCGAAATCGGTTGGACGCGGTGGTGCGCTTTGATACGTTGTCGGCGGACACAATCAAGCGGATCGTGGACAAGCAGATTGCTGAATTGCGCGTGGCGTTGCGCGCCAAGCACGTGACGCTCGCGTTGACGGACGCCGCGCGGGATTGGCTGGCTGAGCATGGCTATGACAAGGATTTCGGCGCGCGCCCAATGGCGCGGCTGATTGACGATCAAATTCGCAAGCCGCTGGCAGAAGCGATTTTGTTCGGCACACTCGCCGAAGGTGGAAGCGCGGAGGCAGATGTGAGAGAAGAATCAATTCGGTTGCAGTTTCGCAAATTGCCCTAGCGGGCTTGCTAGCCTGCTTCCAGGATTTCTAGTTGCTGACAGATCAACCCGGCAGATATGAGCGCCAATTCTCGGCGCGCTCGTAGCTCCGGGTTTTCTTTATAATGACGCAACCGCAAGATATTCAGCGTGGTGATCAAGAGACTTGTGAGGTATTCGGATTGTGCGACTTGGCTGGATTTGCCTTGGCCCCAATCGAGTTTGGGCCATGCCAATGCGCGCAATCCAGCAATCACCTGCCCGGCTTTTTGCGCCGCGGTTGGCAAATGGGGCGGTAACGTTAGTGGCTGGTCGGGCGCAAGTTGTGTGAGTCTTGCTTCAAATTCAAAAAACGTTGCAGAGGTTAATTGTTCCATCAAGCGAAATTTAATGTCGGTTTCGAGAACCACATAGTCGCGCAGGATGTGGCTTGAGTACGTGCGATAGAAATCAATGAGCCAGCACTGACCTTCTTCGGTGATCAACACATTGTTTGCATTGAGATCGCCGTGGGTGATACAGCGCGAAACCGGCATGAGCCAAGCTTCCGTATTTGCCCACCGAAGGAGTGGGTTGGGCAAATCGGTGGGGCAATCCGCTAATGCAATGCGCTGGGCTTGCCAATCCAGCTCGGGGTGCACGGCGCTGACTTCACGCGGAATCCGGTCTGATTGATCTTGCAGGTTGAACGCTTCCGAATACAAATCGCGCAAGCTGGCATACTTGCGCGCTGACCGATTTTCATACCAGAGCGCACAGGTTTCTTGAAACAATTGTGTTAGCACGCGCACAACTTGGTCCGCTGACTTGTGTTTGTAAAACGTTTGCAGGTCCTGCGATTTGGCAACATCGGGCATGTTGAGCGTGTAGAGTAAACCGCCTAGATGCTGGGTGTAACACATGTCCAATTGAGTCGCCCGGTTCATTGGCAAGTAAAGCTTGACGTGATTGCGATAGTTCTTTTCTTCGATCAGGGTCTTGTCGCGCCGACCGATTTTGGCGATCAGTCGTTGCGCCAAGCCGTTCTTAAATGTTGGGTGCGCGTGGAATACGACGAGCCGCTCATCCCGGTGTTCATGTGATTCAAGACCACGCTTTCAGCCGCGGCAAACATTTTCCCGATCACGTCGTACACTTCGGGAGTGAGGCGCACGGACGCGGGCCACGTGGTGTCAGCATCGGCTTTGTGAATATGATCGGCGCACTGTTCGAGTTGGTGTTCGGAATTACCCAGCAATTCCAATCCAAAGTTAATGCGAATTTGCTCGTCAAAAATAGCCTTGATTTTTTCAAGCAACGCGCTGATGTAATAGGGTTCTTTGACGATATAATCTGCCGCGCCGTACTCACGCCACGCTTTCAAGGCGCGCTCTTCCGAGCCGTAGGCGGTGACGATGATCGTGGGCAATACCTGTTGTAAACCCAAATGTTGAATATCGGCTAACAAACGCAAGCCATCTTCATTCTTACCGCCAGAGCGATCAAGGCAAATATCAATTACCGCCAGATGAAAATGGGCGGTCTCTAGAAAATGTTTGGCGGTGGTGTAATTATGCGCGACCGTAACCCAATACCCCGCATTCTTCAAACGTCGGCTGAGTGTTTGCGCTTGATGGGGATCGTCTTCGACGAGTAAAATTTGCTGTGAGAAAATTGCCATCTAGTCCTCAATTTCGGTTTCAGGACCTTTGAGCGGCAACCGAATCATGAAATGCGTGCCGATAGCCGAGTCTTGCAAATGAATTGTGCCTTCATGCGCCACGACAATGTGCCGGCATAGGGGCAAGCCCAAGCCATGTCCCGCGCCATCACCTGGTTTGGTGGTCCAGCCCATCTGCCAGATTTGCTCCTGGTATTCCAGCGGAATGCCGGGGCCATTGTCCACTACGTGAATAATGCAAAAATTATCTTGACAATCGAACTGCAAGTCAATCGTACTCGATTCATTCGCTTTTGCCGCAGGGTCAAATTGAATTGCCTCGATGGCATTTTCGATCAAATTCTCTAGCAGAATACTGATGAGCGCGCGATCGGCACTCAGTGCGCAGGGCATAGTTAAAAGCGCTTGCTGACGAAGGGTAATGTGCGGCGGGACGCGATTGGCAACGCGCCGGCAAACTTCCTCAACCAATTCCGCCACATTGAACGATTCGATTAGCATTCCGCCGACCTTGAGGAATTTGTTGAGCCACTTGCCAATGTGCGCGAGATCGGTTGCCTTGTCCCGTAATTCCAGGACAAGGTCTTGAGCTTCCATTGGATGGGCTAGTCTCAGCATCTTGTCAGAGATCTCGTCGGATAATTCTGGAATGCTGGCAACTGCTCCTGTAATTTGATGCACCAATTCCGCCGCTAAACGCGCAATGTCGCGTTTGTAACGCAACCCCTCCAACAGCCGCACGCGCTCAAGCCATAGCGCAACCTGACCTGCAAAAATTGTCAAGAGCTGTTCGCTCTCCAGATCAAAGGCGTTGATGTGTCGCACATTGTCCAGAAATAGAACGCCCAATGTGCCGCGCCGCCCCAGCAATGGCACCCCGATAGACGAGCGAATCTGGGGGTCCATGTCTCGCGGTGGTGGAACAAAGTGCGAATCGTGCGCCGTATCGGCGACATTCCACAAGCGCCCTTGTGAATAAGCGTATCCAGCCGCGCCATCGCCGGGGCGAAAACGCAAGGTGTTTTTGATCGCCGCGGGATAACCGGAATCCGCATCCATCTTCAACACCCCTTCGTCCGGATGATAAATCCAGATCGAGCCGATTTGCGCGCGGCCTTGCAAGGCTTTGCGCGCGCTAATCAAGACTTGCTCTAGAACCTCGTGAAACGATCCTTGGGCGCGCATTAATTCTTGGGTCACGCGTAAGAGATGTTGTAAATCTTTGGCGCGCCGTTCCGCTTGTTGATTGAGCCGTTCGAACTCTTGGTGATTTTTGAGCGCGCGCGCGGCATAGCGTAAATAGCCGATCAATTCCAGGAGGTGTTCTTCTTGGCGATGGAAATTTTTTGGCGTGACTAGTTTTTCGACAACCACCAGTCCGAGGTTATCGCTTTCCACCACGCGCAATGGAATAAACAGCGTGCGCTGTCCACGCTCCATGACACGCCATGAATAGTCATGCGGCGCGTGGAGCGCTTTGATTTCGGGACGATTCACAAGTGCAAACGGGATTGTCGGTAACCGCGTGGTTTTGCTATTGTGGATGGACGCATGAATCAATACCAACGCTTGTTTTTTCTCAACGTAATCATAGAGATATACGGATTGCTTGGGATAGGCAATTTCCAATGCATGGGCAAGTTGCGCAAAGGCGAGCTGTTTGTCGCGCGCCGAGTACATTGCGCTGATAAAGGAAAGCACAATGCGTGAGCGCCCTTCGGCTTCGTCGGCGGTCGCGCGGCCGTTGCCGCGCAAATAGCGGGTGGCTTGATCGAGATCGCCAGCGGCAAGAAAGATGCGTCCCAGCCGCTCATCTGACAAGGCATGTTTGAGCAAGCGATCGTGAAGTGGACTCTTGATCCGGTAGCGATTGTTTTGTTTGGTGACAAAGCCAGAGGTCACGAGCGGATCCGGGACTTCAGTGAGATCGAGTGCTAGTTCATTTGCGGCAACTTGATCCTGTTGCAGTAACGTCAAAATTGCGCGCAAGACGTATGGATCATTTTCAATATGCTGAATCCCTTCCGCGACTGCGCCTTGGCCGCCACGGCGCACCAGATTATCTAGCGCGGCTTGGACAATCGGGCGCGTGAGTGTATTGGCGTGCGCGGCGCGGATGAGCTTGCAACATTCTTTAGACACCTGATCGATTAAAAACGGATCACCGGCGGTTTGTGCGTAAATCAAATCCAATGCGGGTAGCGTCGGCGCGAAATGATCGGGTGCCACGAGTTCACGCGCGAGGGCGAATGTATCGGCGCGGGATAGATCGCTCAGGATAACCAGGTTGCTTATATTTTCAAACGGCGACGTGGGACCTAGCGCGGTGCGCGCTAAACTGTGTGACGCGCAGACAACCGCGACAAATTGCAACGCGTCTACGGTATTGAGATATGCCGCACGCAAGACCTGGAGTAGTCCACGCAGATATTCTGGCGGCACGACATCCAATTCGAGGTCGTCTGTAAAGAGTGCTACGTTCGCATGTAAAGTTTTGGGGAGACTGGACAGAAAGGAGGTGAGATCGGCGGAACTGCGAATGGTGGTTTTGGCAAAGCGGCGTTTGGTTTGGCGCGCAACTTGGCGCGCAATCGTATCGTAAAGTGCAAAATAAAATTCACGTTCCGAGGTAAAGCGAAGCGTGCGGAGACTAGTGTAAATGGTTTGGCTACCTAGACGCAAAGCGATTTGCGCGCACGCTTCGCGCATGAGCCGACTTTTGTGATGATACCGCGGTCCAATCAAGCGACAACATTTGCCATTCCGCACGGCGTCAATAATCGCATCAATTTCGGCTTGACCGCCAATGCTGGACTCGGTAAGGTTGAATTTAGATCGCTCTGCGGTCTGCTTCCGGTTCATCGGGACATGCCTTCGGCAGTACTCGGTGTTGTTTCGTATTCTTGACGCGCTTTGTCAAATACAAAATCAATTTGATAATTCTCTTCCAACATTTGCGGTAACAAGGGCAAGCTATAATTAAAGCGCTTGCCGTGCTTTTGCAAAATGCCGCCGGTCAGCAAATTGCGACAGGCTTCATCGAGCGCGTTAAAACGGACTGGAAATTTGCGCCGATTCAACTCGGCGTCGATTTCTTTGAGCGAAAACAACTCGCCTGCCCGCATTTCTTTGGGGCTGACCATTGCAAAAATGATGGCGCGTTCCAGCGGTCGTGAATTTGCCAAAAATGTGGTCAGCACAAAATCGCGAAAGCTGGGATTGTCATAGACTTGTTGCAGATCGGCCAACGAGATTTGATTGTTCGGACTGCGATCCAAACTTTCGAGCAAGGTCTGACAATAGAATTGAATGAGATTGGGTAATCCCGCCGTCTCGCGATAGATGCGTGCAATGATTTCGTCGCGCGGTTCCAGTTTGACCCGCAGTCGATCGAGTGGCTCTTTGATCATTTTCTCTGCTTCTTGCGGTTGCAGTGCATCTAGGGGCAAGGCATCGCCAAAGTTGTAAAACGGATGGCGGGTGTCATAGATCGCCCGACGCGCCTCGCGAAAACCGGCGATGATAAAGCGCGCGCGGCCTTCGCTCCACGCACTGCGTAAAACGTGCAGGAAATTTTGATCGTGTTGGGTGCGCTCAAGCAACGTGTCAATTTCGTCGAGCAGGAACGTGATCTGCCCGCCGTGCTCACTCGCTAGATAATCAAAGACCTTGGCTTGCGCGCGGAGCGTTTGACTGCGCCGGTCGAGAAACATTTTTACCGCGTGGGGGCTGAGCCGGGAAAGAATTTCGCGGTAGAGTTCTTCCGGCGTCTGAATCACACTGCAATCAACATACAAACGGCGTTGTTGATTTTCAGAAGTGGGATCGTGGAGATTGAGGATGCGCTCTAGTTCGCGCAGGAGCGAGGACTTGCCGATGCGCCGAATTCCGACAACCAGGAAGTTCGTTTTGGGGTGATTCTGCACTCGGCTGAGATAATCCTTACGACCGAAAAAGCGACTCCCGGTGACTGGGCGGCTAGTTTCGTACGGCGATAGTTCGGAACGCGACATCTGGTTGAGCAAAAAATCCAGCATGACGCGCGTGGGCGAAGGCGCATCCAGGATCGCTTTTTGCTGTTTATCGTCTAGCACGGCGAACTGGGTGGAGGCGTTACGCAAATGTTCGCGTAATTCATCCCCCGGTCCGTCAACGAGGATGAGGATGCTCACATTCTGCCAGGCTTTTTGGCGCACCGCATCGCGAATCTCTTCCGCGAGATCAATTGCCGCGATGCCGAAATGTTCGGGCAGGTGAATCCAAAAACAGGGCGTGCGTTCGCTCAAGGAAAGTTTCCAATCGCTCAAGTCCACAATAAATGTGTCGAGACGTTTGATGCGTTGTGGACCCCAAATTTGAAACCGTAAATTTTCCAGCGCGCGTAACGCAAGCGGAAGTTGGCTCGTCATGGACTTGCCTCTGCTGGGTTTGATTTTTTCTCGTTCAAAGGTAACTAGGCCCTTCGCGATACCTGGGCTTGCTCAAGCAACCGCAATCCTTCCAAGCGGATCACGTCAGGAAATAACGCGCGATAAATTTCGCAGTGGGGCGATTGCCGATCGTAATGCCCCGTCGCGCGAAAGGTCGCTAGCGGACACCCGCCCGCGCACCAGTATCGCCATTCGCACGCTTGGCAATCTGTTTTTTCGTCTACTCTGATATTGCGGATTCCGCTTTGATCGGCGCGGACAAGTTGTAACGGATCGGCGGCGCGGATACTAGTCACCGTTGCCCCAATTTGCATTTGGCATTTGGCGATCTGCCCGCGTTGATCGATCACGAGATAATCTCGTCCGACTGAGCAGGTATGCTGATGGGGCGCAAGGAATGATGCACGATCAATCAGCGAACCCAGTAGACTGCGCGTCGGCAAGTTGGCTTGGATTACGCGAAAGGTTTGTTGCATTGCTTTAATGAGCCGCGGCGCGCTCAACCGTAAATCGTCGTGGGGCTGAGCGCAATCATTTTCGCGGAAAAAATTCAGGCTAAACGGCAAATCGTGTGCGAGGACATAGGCCATCGTTTGCGGTAAACGATCCACGTTGTGATCCGAAAGTGTGATTGAAATTTCCGGAACCAGGTTGTGCGCGAGTGCTATCTCGATACTGCGCGCGACGCGCGTGAAGGTTCCGCGTCCATCCGCAAATTTACGAGTCGCGTCATGCGTTGCGCCGATGCCATCGAGTGAGAGCATGAGGCGGATGCCGTGGGCTTGCAAGGGCGCGAGCATGGCCGCTGTCAGCAATGTGCCATTGCTCAAAATGACGGCATCTAGCCCAAGTTGGTTGCGTTGCGCTGTGCGCGCGGCGTATTCGTGCAATTGCAAAATGAGCGGCAGGTTGAGTAAGGGTTCGCCGCCAGCATATTTCAACTTGATCGCGGCATAGTGGTGGCGCAACGCCGAGCGCACGATTGCGTCAATCGCGCGCTCGCCGGTTTCGCGTGTCATGGCTTGCGCCGATTTGTCGAGGTAACAGTACGTGCATCGGAGATTGCACGCATTCGTGATGTGAAGCCAAGCGGTGAGCGTGCTGGGCATTGGCATCGCGTGTGGCACTGGGTTGTCCGTGGGGGTGAGCAAGCCAGTAAAAAGCAATTGGCGTGCGGCGGTTTGAGTTGGCTTGTCTAGTGTATCAACGCGGTGAGGCGACTGAAAAGTTAAAAGCAAATGCCGCGCGGCATCATTGAGAACAATGGGGACAAACTGGGCGCGTGGTTGATGTGCCAGATGCCAAACTCCAGTCAAGGGTGTCATGCGCGTATCGGTTGCCATGTGATAAGGGGCTGTTGGTTGCCATCCCATTGTCTCCATCACCGGGGACTCGGTGCGCGTCTCGGCGCAGGCGCAATCGCATTGGTCGGTGACGGGGTTGGTATGATCATGCGCCCAGATAATCTGGGGCAAACTAATCTGCGCGGTCAGGGGTTGAAAGGAAATGGCATCATGGTTCACGCCGCCAACCTCCTTGACGTTTCTGCGGGAGCAAATTGCGCGTCGCAGAAAGCAAACAACACCTCGCGGCGGGTATTATCCTTTTTGATATTCTTGCCCCAGGATTTACGCAACTCTTTGATCCATGCGGATGCTTTGGGGGATGGCAACTGATGCACCTTACTCGCGAGGTCTTCCAATTCTCTGGAGAGACGATAATCGCCATAGCCGCCATGCCGCGCAATCAGCGGGAAAGCGCGGCCATAGTATTGGAGGGCTTGATCGGTTTTTCCTGCCGCAAAGAGTGAGTCACCCAGGACGCGATATATTCTTCCTTGCAACAAAGGATAATCGAGGTCTTCGGCATCCAGGCAGACTTCGACCTGTTTGGTACACGCGCTAATGGTGGCATAATCGGCTGGATTATTGCGGTATGCCATTTCGGCTTGAGCCACGAAATTATCTACGATGCGATAGTTATCTTGGATTTGTTTTGCCAACTTGAGACTCTCGTCAAATGCGATTTGCGCTTGGGCGACATTGCCCAAGGAAAGGTGAATATGTGCCAAGCGATGCAGGACGCTGGGTAATTCTTTTTGGATATTGTGGCGTTTACAAATTGCCAGAGCTTCTTCAATATCTTGCAGGGCTTCGTTGAGTTGCCGTTCATCGTTGACGGCTCTTAACCATTTCGAATAAGCCATTTCATAATAGACGGTTTCGATCCATTCCCAATCTTCTTGCTCGCGAAAGATGCGCAGGGCTTGGTTATAGTATTTCAACGCTGGCTCATAATTCTCCATCATGGTCAGGATACTGCCAATGGTGCTGTGCGTGGTCGCGATCCAGCGATCCCGCCGCATCGTTTCCCAAAGCGACAACGCCTGCTTGCTCAAGTCCAGCCCCGCCTGGCGGTCGCCCAGTAAGCTACACACATAGCCCAAGTTATTGTACAGTTGCGCGATGCGTTCCTTGTCGCCCACGCGCCGACTGTATTGCAGGGCTTGATTGTATGCCTTGACTGCTTCTTTCCATTTGCCGGTCAAGCGCAAAGTCCAACCGCGGGCGCTATGGAAACGGCCTTGCCACTCGTCCCGCGTATGTCGATCGAGATGTGCAACGCGCTTGCGCCGACGGTCTGCCGGGATGGGTTGACATACCTTTAGCCCAGCCTCAAAATGCTCAAGGGCTTCGTGCATTTTACCTAAACGCACGGCGATATTACCCAACTGCAATAACAATTCGAGCCGCCATAATACATTGCGTCTGGCGTAGCGTTGGTATAGTTCCTGTGCCAGCGCATAGCCCTGCTCAAACCGCGACGAATCTAACAAATACTTGACGCCACACATGGAAATTTCATAGTGGTCTGTGCCATCATACCGCTTGATGTTCGGTTCCATCTGTTGCCACAACAGCGCCCGAAAATCATAATGGTATGCTTTGGTCGCTTGCTCGAATGATTTCACAAAGTACTGTTTGGCGTTTGCGGCATCAATTTGCAAGATATAGTAGAAGCGTTCCAATTCAGCGATTTCGTTCTCTTGCTCAACATCGGCGATCCGGTGATGCAGGTCTTCCGTAGGATTCGCTTTATACAGGGTCATCAGCTGGGTCAAGGTCTTGGCTAGTTCGGCCAAGCGTTGCTCATAATACGCTACGAGACGATGACCATACTGGCGGCGTAATGAACCGTGCGGGTCTACGCGCGTCCACGCATGTTTCATCACAAGTGATTGCATTTCATCATGCAAGATATAGACATCTTGCGCGCGTGGCTTGACGAATCCAAATTCACTCGCCTGTTTGATCAAGCGCGCGCTTTCCGCAAGCGGAATGTTCTGCAGAAAGGCGAGGATTTCGGCATCCAACCGTCGGTTCGCATACGCCATTAGCAAAAACGTCTGATCCAACGCAGACAATTCCAGAATTTTGTTGACGAGAATCCGTTCAAAGGCTTGTTTCGTTTTTTCCAATTCAGCCGCTGACATCTGTTCTAGTTCTGCAAGTGGACGCTCGGTGATGCCATCAATCGGCATGTCCCGGCGAAGCCATTCCACCGCTAGAGTTAGTAACACCGGCCGCCCGCCCGTCAAGATCGAAAGTTTCTCTCGCATCTCAGAATCAATACTCGGCCCGATCTCCGTGCCGCCAAAATAGCTTGCCGATTCGGCAGTTGTAAATGGAAGCAGGTTGCGTTCACTCACGATCGCCTTGCCGAATTTGCGCTCAAATTCAGTCTGTGTTGTATCGAATTCTCTGCCCGCAAAAATCCACACCGTATTGTCCAATTGCTCAATCATCTTGGTAAATGTTTGCCAGAGCGGCGAATTTTTGAGTCGTTCGATCGTATCCATCAAAAAGAGGACGCGGTGGTTCTTGGCAAAGTTGGCAAAATCATCTACAAAGCGAGTGATGCGTCGTTGGTCTACTTCTTGAAGCCATTCTGCATCCGTCGCCACGCTGGCAATTCGCGCATAATCTTTAGAAGACTGTAAATAGTTTTCGAACCATTCCGCGCCAAGGTCTGCCACCCAGCGTTTTTCAAGGTTAGGCATTAGCCGCAAGGAAAAATCGTCCATGTCCGCTACGCGCGTGCAGGCGAGCGGAACGCCCAGCGTGCGGTGAAACTCGTCGCATTGATCGGAAATTTTTTGCATCAGCCAAGATTTGCCAACGCCGCCTTCACCCTTGATGAATAACACTCGGCGCGATCCGCTGGGTGCGGCGATCAAATCGCCGACCAAGGCAAGTTCGGCTTCACGCCCGATGAACAAATTCGCCGTCGGATTCATGTGTGTGTCCTTTCGCCATCATTTCCATGCCAGCACGATTGTTGTCAACCCAGTGTAGGCTTCATCGCCGAGCAAGCTCGCCAATTGCTCGAGCAGTTCTTGATCCTGTTCAATCGCATTTTTCAGTGATGTACCAATGCGGAACTTGGTTGTATCGGCAAGTTTCTTGCCCAAAATTTTCAGATCGCTTTCCAATTGTGTTTTGATTTTATCGCCGGGTTTGATGATCTTTTGAAGCGCGAGCAACCGCACACGATGGAACAAGGCTTCAACGATATACGTGACCACGAGCTCGTCGCTCGACGAGCCGGATTCAGACGACTCGCCCGTCGGGCTTTTGCCTTGCCGCCATTGTCCAAACGTATCCAACGCGAGTTGATGCAAGGTTTCATAGCGAGCTGGGTTTTCAAATTCGATTGCCATCGCCAAGATCCGGCGCACCACCACATCAATTTCGTACAGCGGGTTGGGTTTGCCCAGTAAAAAGGTGGCGGACAAATCGCCCATCAACCGTAACGAGGGCAAGTATGTTGGATCGATTTCTTTGGCGCGAACGAGAACATCAAGAAACTCGGGAAGCATTTTGCGAAAAACGCAGATCGTTTGTACGATGGGGCGTAAATCGGGCGCGATTTTCCCCAAGATTTGGTTGGTTACAATCGGCAACACATTCCGCCGAAATAACGAAATCTGCTCATGGGCAAAGTATTCCGCCGAGACGTCAAAATTCTTTTCGGCGATTTCTGCGATCAGGTTGCGAATGGCGCGCGGATGGCCACTGCTAATGTCCAAAACATTCTGAATGATCAAGTCGCGTTTAGGCACGGGTAACGCGCTATCCAGTTTCAAACCCACATAGTAATCCAACATGCCGCCGACGGCTGTTTCATTAAACGCGCTCAAGGGCATGTCCATCACGGAGCGTTTAATTTTCGGGCTAGTCCATGTCAAGGGCGCGCGTCCTGAAAAAATCAAACGGAGCTGTGCCATGCGGTCGGTGACATGCGCGTCGAGTGCTGGAACAAGGTTCGCATCCAGCCACTGAAAGACTGCGGGTGGAACATATTCACTGCCATCGAATACCAGCAGGATTTTCTGCTGTCCGATAAATTCAACCAAGCGGTCGGTGGCTAGTTGCAATGCCCGTGGATAGACTAGATCATCCGCAAGGGCGTCCGGCGCAATTCCATTTTCGGCCGCCAGACTAGTGCGCGCATTTGCGAGCATTTCAGCGGGAGCAATCTCGCGGTTTAACGCCAAACGCGCGATTTCGGCAAGCACTCCAAGCGGCGCTTGGTTTTCGTGCAACGTGACAAACGCTTGTCGCCAAACGCCATCCAAACGATATTGCTCAAACACTTGATGGGCTAGTTCGGTTTTGCCACACCCGGCAAACCCGTAGATTTGAAAATAAGGTTTCTCAGCGCGCTGATAGATGTATTCGCGCTCTTTCTCGCGGTTGATAAAATTGCGCGTGGCGATAAAAATTTCTTGCAAAACTGGATACGCGGTCGTATCAATTAGCGTGATGCCGCGCGTGTCCCAGTAACGTACCTCCGTGGAGGATGGATGTGGCATAACGGCATAATGCCGGTTGGCGTTGTTCGCGTCAAAGATTTCCCTCACATAGTCATACAACAAACGGAAATCGTCATCTTGCAAACTAAATCCAACAAACAAAATAGTTTTCGTCGTCAGCCAAACCGACAACTGTGCGAACAAACCGCCGGGCTTGGTAACCCGCTGATACGTTTTTGTGTAATCATCTCGCGTGATTACGATTTCATCTGGCTTGTTTCCAAAATCGCCGTGCAACTTGATCAGCGCGCGCGATTGTCCTAGCGAGGTGATTTGTGCGTCATACCGAATCACGCTGATCCGTTTGCGTTTGCGTTGAAAAGATTGCTCGAGGTGATCGTCCCAATTGGTGGTTACAATCGGATTGAGTTCGTCAATGCCCGCGATCAAATCATAACTCGTTTGTCTTGGTGCTAATACCACATTGTCAAACATATTTTGGATGCGCTGGATCAAGCGGTTGCGCCCGCGTTGCACTTCGTAATCTTGTGTAACCCGTGACAGCGCTTGGTGTGAGTCTGTGGCATAACCGAGGTCTTGGGCAAGCGTCGCCGCTAAATCTTCTGCCCCCGGCAACCCAATTTCGCGCGAAACGCCGGCACCCACAAACAGAATGCAGTTTCTGCGCTTGATCTGATCTAAAAGATCGGGATAGGCATCGAGAATTTTCTGTACCATCAGCTTGTCTGCTCCGGCGAATTAAAAAACACCTGCAATTAGGACGCACGACGAATGCGCGCCCTGAATTGTAGGTGCTAGAAATCGCCATTGATCTGATGCAGTATCCATTCCACAAGACAGGTAGCGACCGATCATCTATGCCTCCTTTGGCAACCGATGACAAAAAACACGGACGATCCCTAGCACCTGCAGGACAAAGACACTTGGCTCGCAGTATATCACATCACCTTGAAAAAACAAGTGCAATTGTCATTTTGCCTTTCCCGCGCACCGCGTTATACTGCAGGTGGAGGTACGCCATGAATCAGCCTGAAGTGACCCAGCAAGCTCTCGCAATTTTGCGAAACAGCTCGACGTTTCAATGGTATGTCATTCCCCTGCTCGCGTTTGTGACGTATATCTATTTCAATGAGATTGCGCAACGCAATTGGAAAGGCGTTGCCGCTGGATTGGCGCTGTACATGACGCACTGGTTTTACGAAATCGTCAACGCGCTGATTCAGCATTTCAGCGGCCATGCGCTATGGACGGTGCCATCGGGCACGGCGTATTTGCTCTTGATCGGTGTCGGCGTCGAAATTAGCTTGATGTTTGCGGTGGCAGGACTGGTGTTTAGCAAAATTTTACCTGCCGATCCAAAAATGAAAATTCTTGGAATCAACAATCGCGTATTCTTTGCCATTGCAAACGCGGCGTTCTTTGCGCTTGTCGAAGTGTTCCTCGTCACCACGCCGACGTTTGTCTGGGTCTATGCATGGTGGGGCGCGTTGCCCGTGTTTATCACCGTGTATATTCCATTCTTTCTCGCCGCCAATTTTTGTTACGATTGGAAACCGAAAATGCAAGCGACGTTTATTGGCGGATTGTTTGCGCTGAACGCAACGATGCTCATTCTATTTGCCGGGATTTTGCATTGGATTTAACGATGGATGATTCGACTGAACGGCTGGTGCGTGTGGGTTGCCCAGCGCACAATTGCGGCGGACGTTGCTTGCTCATCGCGCATATTCGCAATGGGCGCATCGTCCGCCTTGACACCGATGATCGTCCCGACACACTTGCCGCGCCGCAATTGCGCGCGTGCGCGCGCGGGCGCGCCTACTTGCGGCGACAGTACCATCCCGATCGTTTGCGTTACCCGCTGAAACGAATCGGCAGGCGCGGCGAAGGCAAATTTGCGCAGATCACCTGGGACGCGGCGTTTGACCTTGCCGCGCGCGAAATGGCGCGCGTAAAAAATCAGTACGGCAACAGCGCCTTGTTCGTGCCGTATGGCACAGGCAGTTACAATCAATTGAACGGCTCGCAAACTGCGCGGCGCTTGCTGAATCTGTTCGGTGGCTGTCTCGGCATTGACAACAGTTATAGTTGGGCGGCGATCAATGCCGCGACGCCCACCGTCTACGGTACACTCCAAACCGGCAACCAGCGTCAAGACTGGCTCAACGCGAAATATATTTTGATGTGGGGTTGGAATCCCGCCGAAATGCGCGACGGCACCAACAGCGATTTCTTTATCAAGCTGGCTCGCCAACATGGCGCGCGCGTGGTATGTCTTGATCCGCGTCACAGTCTCAGCGCGGCATCGCTCGCCGATGAATGGATTCCGATCCGCCCTGGGACGGACACGGCGCTGATGAGCGCAATGGCATTCGTGATGCTCAGCGAAAAAATCTACGCTGCCGAATTTGTGCGGACGCATTGCGTCGGTTTTGATGCGGCGCAAATGCCCGCGTCCGCGCGCGGCGAGGAAAGCTACGCCGAGTATATTTTCGGCACGCGTGATGGCGTGCCCAAAACGCCCGCCTGGGCAGAAACAATTACCGCGGTTCCGCGCGAGACGATTACGCGCCTCGCGCGCGAGTATGCGACGATCAAACCAGGGATGTTGTATCAAGGGTACGGGATGCAACGCCGCGCGTTTGGCGAACAAGTGGTGCGCGCCGGCTGTGTGCTTGCGGCGATCACGGGCAACGTCGGCGTGGCGGGCGGCTGGGCGAGCGGACTGGCAAACCAGGTTCCCGACGCGCCGCTTTGGAATGTATTCCCGGTTGGCGCAAATCCCATTGCCGCAAGCATCCCCGTGTTTCTATGGACCGAAGCCGTGTTGCGCGGTAAACACATGACGCGCGCCGATGGCGTGATCGGCGCGGATCAACTCGCTCAGGACATCAAGTTGATCTATGCGGTCGCTTCGAATGCGCTGATCAATCAACACGCGAACGTGAATCGGACAGCTGAAATTTTGCGCGACGAAAGCAAGGTTGAGTGTTTGATCGTGCAAGATAATTTCCTCACGCCCACGGCGAAATTTGCCGACCTGGTTTTGCCCGCCTGCACGCAATTTGAAACCTGGGGCGTTGAAGATGGCTGGAAATATGGCGACGAGGTCATTTTGCAACCGCCACTCGTTGCGCCACTGAGCGAAACCAAAAGCGATTATCGCATTGGCGCGGAAATCGCGACGCGGCTCGGAATCGGTGAAGCGTATACCGAGGGGCGCGACGAGCGCGGCTGGGTGGCATGGGCGCTCGATCAATATCGGGCAACGCGCTTTCCCGCTCTGCCAACGCTCGATGAATTTGAGCGATCCAATATCGGCGTGTACGCCAAACCCGTGACCCAGCCCGCGATTGCGTTCCAGGATTTTCGCGCCGATCCGATCGCGCATCCGCTTGACACACCGTCCGGCAAAATCGAAATTTTCTCTACGCAATTACGCGCGCTCAATCAGCCGGATACAATCCCAGCCGTGCCAAAATATATTCAGGAATGGGAGAGTCCGTTTGGACCAGAGGCGGCGCAATTTCCGTTGCAAGTCATTGGGCATCATACCTTGCATCGCGTTCACTCGACGCACGACAACAACGATTGGTTGGCGCAAGCGTTTCCGCAACGAGTGTTCATCAACTCAATTGACGCCGCGGCGCGTGGAATTGCCGACGGGGATCGGGTGAGCGTGTTTAATGCGCGCGGAAAAATAATTTTACCGTGCCGCCTCACGCCGCGCATGATGCCAGGGGTGATCGATGTGCCAGAGGGCGCGTGGTGGACGCCGGATGAACAGGGCGTGGATCAGCGTGGCAACGTGAATGTGCTGACGAGCGAACGCTGGACGCCGTTCGCGTTTGGTTCTGCTCAACATACCATCATGGCGCAAGTGGAAAAAGTGAAAGAGGTGCAATGAGCGCGGCGCGATTGGTTTTCGATTTCGACGCGTCGGCATGTTCCGGGTGCAAGGCGTGTCAAGTGGCGTGCCAGGACAAGAATGACTTGGCGCGCGGCGTGCTGTGGCGGCGCGTCTATGAAATTTCTGGCGGCGGTTGGCAACGCGCGGGCGCGGCGTGGACCAACACGGTGTTTGCTTATAATCTCTCGCTGGCGTGTAATCATTGCGCGCAACCAATTTGCGTCGAGGTGTGTCCGGCGCGCGCGCTCACTCAACGCGCCGATGGAATTGTATTGCTTGACCCGGATCAATGCCTCGGTTGCCGCTATTGCGAATGGGCATGTCCTTATGGCGCGCCGCAATATGACGCGCAAGCTGGGCGAATGTCGAAATGCAATCTCTGCGCCGATAACCTCGATGCGGGACAGCCGCCCGCGTGCGTTGCCGCGTGTCCCTTGCGCGCGCTCACTGTGCGCGAGGATGAGACGCAAACCGCGCAGTCGATCTATCCCCTGCCCGTTCCGCGTCTCACGGAGCCAGGACTGACGATTACACCACATCGCGCCGCCACGCAAGCCGCGCAAGAAAGGGCGCGTATTGCGAATCGCGCAGAGAGCGCGCCCCGCGCAGAATCCAACGAATTGCCGCTCGTGACATTTACCGTACTTGCGCAAATGGCTGTTGGCGCGTGGTGGTGGTCTG
Source organism: Chloroflexota bacterium (assembly GCA_037440365.1). GTDB lineage: Bacteria > Chloroflexota > Anaerolineae > UBA4142 > UBA4142 > JBBIUF01. The sequence continues at coordinate 3,282 of JBBIUF010000042.1, read as the reverse complement.
GGGTGTTCCGCGCGCCAATGCATACGCTCGCGCCGACAATCGCCGTGATCATGCTGGGTGCTATGTTGATTTCGCTCATGCATCTCGGCGCGCCACGCCACGCCTGGCGCGCGCTCACAAATTGGCGCACGTCGTGGCTGAGCCGCGAAATTTTTTTTGCGGCGGCATTCACTGGCGCGGTATTTCTGGATTCCGCAACTTTATTTCTGCCGAATTTTATAATGTTTCACCAGGCAATTGCCTCGGTTGCCGCGTTATGCGGGCTGGGACTGATCGCGAGCATCGCGTCGGTGTATCGTTTACGCACAGTCGCTGTGTGGAATCGCTGGACGACGCCCCTGGTATTTTTCGGCACGCCGATTGTGCTGGGCGGACTGTTCGACGCGGCCATGGTGAACGCGAACGGCGCAACAGGAATGGCGTTGGCGTTTGTCCTGGTTGTAATTCTGAGCCACCGATGGCGATTCTATCGCGCCCGCCAACCCCTCTTGTAAAAAACAAACGTCCACTTGAGTGGACGTTTGTTTTTTACTCAATTTGTCTTAGGTAACGCAGAGGTGTGTGCGGCAATGATGCGGTCAAGCAACTGATTGAATTTTTCGTCGCTGACTTGGCGGCTCGGATCGGCGTCGTAATAGCGCATGATTTCGCGCGCGCCCTGCGCGAATGGAATGGTTGCCACAAAATCCGGGACCAAGCGTTTGATTTTCGTATTATCAAAAATTGCGCTATGCGATTTATCGCCGAGCAAACCCGCGCCCCAGTCCGCGTCAAACGCCGCGATGAAATCCGATGCAATATGCGTCAGCCGTGGTGTGGTCACGCCCGCCGCGCGCGCGATTATTTCGTAAATCTGATTCCATGTCAGCCATTCGTCCGATGTGATCTGGAACGTGTCGCCGATGGCGGCAGGATTGCCGAGCAATCCGACAAAGCCCTTGGCGAAATCGCGATGATTGGTCATGGTCCATAACGAGGTGCCATCCCCATGCACGATCACCGGCTTGTTTTCGCGCATTCGTTTAACCATTGTAAAGCCACCGCGAAATGGCAAGAGGGTTTGATCATACGTATGCGAGGGACGCACGATCGTTACCGGGAATTGTGTATCGCGGTACGCGCGCGTGAATACATCCTCGCACGCAATCTTGTTCTGTGAATAAACCCAAAATGGATTTGACAGCGGTGTGGATTCCGTAATCGGCAAGTGCGCCACGGGTTTTTGGTACACCGAGGCTGAGCTGATAAAAATGTATTGCGCGGTGCAGTCGCGAAATAATTCAAGATCGGTTTGCGCTTGCTCGGGCGTGAATACAAGCCAATCCACTACCGCATCAAAGGTTTGCCCAGCCAACGCGCGTTTGGCATCGTCACGATTGCGGATATCGCCGCGCAGGATTTGCGCGCCCGCGGGAGTGGCGCGTTGCGAGGTTCCTCGATTGAGCAAGTACAATTCAATGCCGCGCTCAAGCGCAAGTGCCGAACACGCTGAACTGATGATACCGGTTCCGCCGATAAACAAAACTTTCATGCCGTCTGCTCCTCTCAATGTATTGTAAATCTAACTGACGTTTAATTACAAAATGATCAGCGCGGCTTAACCTGATTGCGCACGGGGTTGGAGCGTTGAGCGGAATTTATAGCGGTCGCCGCGATAGGTGGAGAAAACATATTCAACCGGTACGCCATCGCTGGCAAGCGTCAAGCGATGGATGTGCAAGACCGCCGCGGGGTGCGAGAGTTTGAGCAAGTCCATCTCGCGTGGCGAGGCGAGCGCCGCCTCGATGTGTTGCTCTGCCTGCGTTAGGGTGATTTTGTACTCGTGCTCCAAGACGCTATAAAGAGATTCGACAGCAAAGTTGTGCCGCAACAATTTGGGCAATAGATGAAATGGGAGATAAGCAGTCTCAATGGCAAGGGGCGTATGATCGGCAAGACGCAAGCGCGACAGGAGAATGACATCGTCGTTGGGCAACAGGCGGAGCGCGGCGGCAATATCCGGTGTGGCGGCGACGACGCGCGCTTCCAAGACTCGACTGGCAGGCTTGCTCCCGCGCGCTTGGACATCTTGACTAAAGCTGGTGACAGCACGCAGGGGCTGATCGATCTTGGGTTCGGCGACAAAGGTGCCTTTGCCAATGCGTGTATAGATCACGCCATCGCGTGCGAGTTCCAAAAGCGCTTGGCGTACGGTCATGCGGCTGACTTGGAAGCGTTCGGAAAATTCCCGCTCGGATGGTAGCCGCTGATGCAGATGATATCGTCCGGCGGTGATCTCTTCGAGCAGTTTCGCTTTCAGTTGAACATACAACGGTTCGGGAGAATCGCGGCGTAAGCGCATAAGCACCTTTGCTTTACCTGTGCTGTGGTCTAGACCAGGTAGTTCCACTTTACTCTGCAAGCTAGATCATGTCAAGTGGCAAGCGCGTTGCGGCCGAAACGCCGCTCGATTTTAACCGCCGAGGCGCGGAGAACACGGAGAATATCTTGGAAAACTCGGCGGTCTCTGCGTCGCGGCGGTGGATGAACAAACCACTCTCTTGAATCGTAATGCCCTCGCGGGCATTTTTATTTTCTGTCGGCGTAGAGACGATTCGCCGAATCGTCTCTGCCATCGGCATCGTAATGCCCGCGCGGGCATTTTTATTTTCTGTCCCATATCTTGGCGCGCTCACGCCCGGCGGCTATAAACAACCGATGTGGGACGGCACGCTAAAACTGTCGTTTGAATTCAACGCGACCAGCAAAGCGTTTCTCGACGCGTTGATTGCGCCAACGGCAAACGCACCGGTACAAAAGCAAGTGCGCATCAAGCACACAAGCGGCACGGCGATTGTGCAGTATGACTTTTGCGGCACCGCCATCAATGCGCCGAAAGTGTTCACCGACCAAAGCGGCGTGGCGAGTGTTGATCTAGAATTACACGGCACGTATCACACGACGGTGGCGAACTGGTTCAAGGCGAGCATCACGAATTCTGTGGCGACGTTGGTGTAACTAAACCGACTCGCCGCACTTGCCGCATACTTTTGCGCCGGGTTTGATTGTGGCATCGCATTGAACGCACCTTTTTTGCGGCAAACCGAATGCGATGAGAATTCCAATCAAGCCAAGCGCAAACACCACGACCTGTGTACTCAAACCGTGTCCTTTTTGGTACACTAATGTCGCCGCAATGATGCCACACACTAACCATGCAAGCAATTCCATGTTAGCCCCCCATCAACATTATTCGCTAAAATTATACTACAGATAAACCCATGACCCAAATTATTGTCCATG
>JBBIUF010000041.1:0-34084 GCA_037440365.1 Chloroflexota bacterium | reverse complement strand
CATAGGCGAATGGTCTAATCCAACCGAGGAAAAATGCACGAATAAAGTGGGGGCGCAAGGCTGCCTCAAGCTCCCCTGTAACGCAGATTTGCTGTCTGCTAAAAGTTGAGGAGGCCGGCTTGTCAGGACTCGACACACGACGCCTGAGATTCGACCTTGTTCTGATGCAAACGGTCTATTTCGATTACAAATGCATAACGTTTCAAAGTTGCCATATTAGACCTTTCGAACCGTGACAAAAGTCTGCGTTAAAGCTTGCCCACCACTGGCTGGATCGGTGAAGGTGAGGTGCAAATCGGAATCACTTGCCCCTTGCCCATAGGAAAGGCGCGTGCCTTTTGAGAGATGCCCAAAACCCGACGCCATAAACACGCAGTCAGAGCGAATCGCTTCAGTCACCGTCGCTTTGATTCTCACTTTGCCCGCCGAGCTTTCAACAAATACCTCGTCGCCATTCTGGATGCCTAACTTTTTAGCAACGCTTGGATGCAACCAAGCCGAATTTTCCGAGGTCAGTTCGTGGAGCAACCAATTATTCTGCGTCGAAAACTGCGTGTGCTGGGCGACTTTGCCCGTCAACAGATAAAATTGATCCACCGCTGGCACTGGTGGCTCTTGCCATACCGGGACGGCGGCAAAATTATTCTTGGCAAGCGTGGCAGAATACAATTCAATTTTACCGCTTGGGGTGTTGAATTTCAAGCCTTCACCGGTGGGCGCGTTCGATACCGCTGGCTTGAAAAATCCCTTGGTTTTCAATTCGTCTAGGGAAATGCCCAGCGGTTTGATCTGTTGGCGCAAGTAATCTTCCTCGTCTTTGTATTGGAAATAATCCTGCAAGCCCATGCGCGTACCGAGTTCTTTGAAAATCCACAAGGCAGATTTACTTTCGCCGAGCGCTGGCACAACGGGCTGACGAATGAACACACCACCGTCAACTACAGCGAGCGGATCGTAACGTTCCAAATAGGTTGCTTCCGGCAAAACAATATCGCTGAACCACGCGGTGTCATTCATCGTGGTATCAATGGTAACGATGAAATCAAGTTTGCTGAACGCTTGCAACGTTTTCTTGCGTTCGGGCAACGACGCGACGGGATTTTGCCGATAGACAAACCAGCCGTGCGCGGGATACGGTTTCTCGGCGAGAATCGCCTCACGGATTTCTTGATAGACGCCGATTTCAAGCGGAACCAGCGGGTACTTCCACGGCACGCCATCGAGGCGGATTGCCGAAACGCGCGGATAGGGTGGTTGCGGAATTGAACCCAGTCCGCCGCTTTCGTCGCCAGCGCCCGCTGAGATTCCGCCGGGTTGGTCCCAGTTGCCGGAGATTGCATTCACAATTGCCATCGCGCGTTCCGCTTGGAACGAGTTGATGAAATTCGAGGTGCGCCAGTTCGGATGCACAAAGGCGTGCGGCGCGGCGTGCGCAAACTCGCGCGCAATGCGTTGAATCGTTGCCGCCGGAATTTCGCACTTGCTCGCCGCCCACTCGGGCGTGAATGGTTTGATCGCCTCCGCCATTTGGCTGAAACCGATGGTGTTCTGGGCGACAAAATCAGCGTTGTATAATTTTTCGGTAACCAGGACATTCAGCATCGCCAGGAAAAACGCGAGATCGGTGCCGGGACGTACAGGCAACCACTCGGTTGCTTTTGCGGCGGTCTTGGTGAAACGCGGATCGAGCAAGATCACTTTGGCGCCGCGCGAAATTGCCGCGATCAAGTCCTGGGTTTCGGAATTGGAAATCGCCTCGGCTAAATTACGTCCCGCATAAATGATATATTGCGCCTCGCTATAATCGCGTCCCGGCTCTTGCAATCCAAAGGTAAAGAGATTCGCCATAATCATCGCGTTAAAACAGAGCGAACGTTGCGTGCCGTAATTCGGCGAGCCATACGCGCGCAAGAGATTCTCAAATTGCACTTGCGCGAGATTGTGCGTCGAACTAAACACCATGGACTCGGCCCCGTACTGTGATTTGAACGCCAAAAGTTTTTTGGAAACATAATCTAGCGCTTCATCCCAGGAGATACGCTTCCACAAGCCACTACCGCGATCACCGGCACGAAGCATCGGAAATTGCAAGCGATCGGGATCATATAATGCGGCAATCCCAGCTTGACCGCGCGGGCATAACATACCGTTCGAGTGTGGGTGATAGGCATTACCATCGAGTTTGTACACTTTGCCGTCGACCACTTTGGCGTGCACGCCGCACCGCCACACGCATTGCTCGCATAACGTGAACACTTCGCGGTCGAACTTGGTAGGTGGCGTGTGTGCATTGAGCACCGGTGCAGTGCCTGATGCGGGAGTGGCTTGGCTGAACGGAACCGCGCCACCGAGCGCCGCGGCTCCCGCCACGAGCGCAGTCATTTTGATAAATTGGCGGCGCGACATTTCCCAATGAAACGTATCGCCCACGCGAATTTCATTTTCACTCATCCTGGACTCCACTTGGCATGTCATCACGAATTTGCTTTATCTTTGCGGAGCGGCCCAATTTTTTCCAGCAGATAAAACAACACGAGTGCCAACAGAACAAAAACTAGGACACTGAGCCAAAGATCAAGATTCAAGGCACTGGGTAAAATGGTACTGCCGAAATTCATCAACGCATTGAGCGGAGGATAGATCGTTGGGTATGCCGCGCCAAAAATCAGCGCGCCCGTGAGAAAGCCCAACATGCCCGGAATCAAGTAATCGAGATTGCCTTGGCCGCTACCTGCGGCGCATGTGCCCGGTCAGAAGCCGGCACCGGCCATGCCGACGCCAAAAATCAATCCGCCGAGCAAATTGCCAACGACAAAGGTAGCAGGAATTGCGGGTAATCCAATCCAGCCCAGTGTGTTCAAGGCAAAAACACCAACCATCGCCACCACCAATGCGGTGAGCATAAATTTCAGCACGGTGAGATCGGTCAAACGAAAAACATTGACGATCTTGTTGTATTTGCTCAAGCCAGCTTTTTGCACAGTAAACCCAAACCCAAAACCAATCGCGAGCGCAAACAGTGCGTCACCCATTTTAGAATTTCCTCCGATACATGATCCACGCGGTCGGAATGCCCGATAGGAACAAGGCGCCGATAAAGATGAATGCCGCAGGCGCGAGAAACAAGCCGCCGCCGATGGCGAGACCGCTCGTGCAACCGCCCGCAATCCCTGCGCCAAACTCCAACACGATGCCACCCAGGAACGCGATCAGCCAGCGTTTCCACACCGCGTTGCCAAACACACGCCGCCATTGCGGATCGGACAACGTCGAAATTTTAAAGTCGCCCGACAGCTTCGCCGAGACAAACGAGCCGACGACAATGCCGAAAAAAATAATTACGGCAGTCGTAAAACCCGGCGGCATGACAAATTTGAAATACGGATTATTCGCAAGATCGGGCAACGAAATTTTGGCGATCATGCCTGCAAGATTTTCAATTGCGCCAGAAGCGCCCGGAATCATACCGCCGACAGCAATACTCACAATATAAACAATGCCGAGCAGTGCGCCAGCAAAATATGGCGACCACTCTTTCCGTTTCAACAAACCGAACATTATTGTCTCCTATACTTGCTATTCACGTGCAAATGCAATCAGCGCTGAGAGCGTTTGCTCGTTGCTACATTGAGGATCGCGAGGGTTTGCAAATCTCCATCCCAATGTCTATTTGGTTTCCGTCGCGTCTTGAGCTGTATTGTCTGCCACCGGTTTGGGCTGGCGCATGCTAGCCGTAATCCGCTGAAGCGGTTTATCGAAAACCGCAATCAAGGCAAGCAGAGCAAGCACAAGCGCAATCGCCACCAAGGCTAGAATCATATTTCCGGTGTTGTTGGGGGCAACCCCAAAGGCATCGTTATAAACTTTGGTGAGATCGATCGTTTGTCCTCCAACCGGGGGAACCGGTGGACAATTCACCGTGCTGGCGACCGTCGTTGTAGTAGCGGAACCAGCCGCGGGTGTAGCGCCAGCGGGTGCGCCTGTACTGCCAATCGGCTTGCCTAACGCCGTGGCATACTTTTGCGCGCGATCCATGAAATCGTTTGGATGGCACGACTGGCACGCCGCCTTGACATCGGACAAGGGATACGTCATGCCCACGTGCGCGGATTCCTTGTCTTTGGCTTTCGTGTTCCCCGAATGACAGAACTCGCAAAAATCGCCAAAGGCGTGCGCCGTATGCCAGTCACCGGTGGTGTTCACTGGGTGAACTTTTTTAACTTCGTGACAATCCTTGCATGATGATGCGGCTGATCCGCATTGCGCCGACGCAGGCGGCGTCCACGTCATAAGAATGATGCTGGCTAACGTCATCGCCATCAGAGCTAAAAAACCAATGTGTTTCCTCGACATACGCTACGCTACTCCTTCAAAAAATGCTTGACAAAAAAACACCTTGGGTAACCCTCGTGGGAACCCAAGGCATTCACTACCTTGAAATCGAAAAATCAATGCAGGAGGTGCATCTTCACATCTCACCAATACACAAACAACCAGTCATGGTTGGCAAATCAAAAACAGCGAGTCCTGAATTTAGCTCGGAGTCGCCGCAATCTCGGCGACTCGTCTTAGGCGTTGGACAAGATCGTGCCGCTCCTGCCCAATTCGTGAAAAAGTTTCGGCAAGGAGTTGAAGCAAATACAACAAGCGGTCTGCATGGAGTTTATCAAACACGTGAATTTCAGCCGCCACTTGTTTCAAAGCAACCGGATCCACTTCGCAGGCAGTCGCGACCTGACGAATTGTCTCTGATGCCAATGGAGATCCGTCTGCCACCAAAAATTGCCCGGCAAAGCACATTGCCACAAATTGGTTTGCCACGACCACTCGTCCACGCGCATACGTCAGCCCCGCGTGGCATCGTTCTAAATGAGGACGAGCCAGGTTGTGTGTCGCCAATTTTTTCCACGACGCCTCGCATCGCGCGCGTCCTTTTGCGCTCGTCAAGATCAAGTTGCAATACGCGCAAACGTTACTAAACGGCGTCATTGGCTTGCCATTCGTATCTGTTGTCACTGCGCCAATCTCGTTTGACTGCGCAAAAACTTCTTGCACCGGCTGGAGACAGTACATCGGCAGTAATTCTTCATCTGCCGAGTGCATCTCATTGTTTAGCGTGGAGCCAAGCGCGACAAGCGGCATCGCCAGTTTGTTTTCTAGCCATGCATCAATCGCCAAGCGTGAAAAACGATATTGCCCACCAACACGCACGGCAGGTAGACGCCCGTCATTGAGCATCCGATAGATTGTTGTGCGATCTACCTGAAGAAGTTCCATTAATTGCTTGGTCGTCAACAAATCATCCATTGCAAACATTATGCAATAAGTTGCAATAATAAACAATAGCAAATTAAGTCAAAATTTTGACCCCATTTTGACCTCTAGCTTATCACCGTTCGGATCGTTATAGGCAAAAGTCAGTAATACATACCGCATTAGGCGTGCGGCAATGGCGGTGAACATCAAGTTGTTCCCGCAACACGAGCAAGCGGCCAAAGGCGACCTCCAAGCGTCCGCACGCGATGCGATAACCGTGCGCACTCAAGGTCACCTTGCGCTCTTTCAGTTTCAGCGCGCCCCGGAACCGGTACGCCGCTTGCTCACTGAAACGGATCGCGCTCGCGTTGCCACTTTCGACCAGCGTGTGACAACGCCGTAACAGATGCCCGAGACACTTGCTCTTATCGTACGTCAACGGGTCATACGCGAGGAAACAATCGGCGATGAGTACGTCCGCAAAATTCAAACCCAGGATGCGCTCTACCACATCGTGATCGCGGTGCGGGTCAATCACATAGAAGGTGAGTTGCTCATTCAAAAGACCCACAGCCACGCGGAATGCCCGCCCACTTTCCAGCCCGTTTCATCGGCATGCGCCACCGCACTCTGGCACAACCGCGTTTGCAAGTCGGCATAGGTCGGCGCAAAATCTTGCGCCAAGCGTCGATCGACGCGCGCAAAACTCGAAGCGTCCGCGTCCAGTCCAAAGGTCAAACGAAAGAACCGTGCGGCCTTGCCATACGAGACACCCAAATCATGTTTGAGTTCGGGCCCGAGTCCAAGCACATTTGGGCCCAGTTGCACGGCGGCGCTCCCTAACGCATCGGAAGTTTGTTCGGGATGCCGCCCTTGGACGAGCGCGGCGCAGTTCGCGCAGTGTCCCACATGCATATTGAACTGAGTGATGATCGTTTCAATGGTACGAACCTCGCTACACTAACCATTTGCAAGCTTGCGTTCCGCAAGACAAGCGGCTTCGAGTGCCTCTAGCTCGGAAATGAATTCTTGCCCAAAATAATATCTTAACTCGTCCCGTACACCGGCATACAAGCTTGGACCCTGGTTCAGACAGATTAAAGTTTGATCGTCAACTTCATCGGAAGGCGCAAGAAGCCCATTCCCAAAAGTAACAGGAAACAAACAGCAAATCATAGGTTTGAGCGCGTGGTAATCCATGCCATTCTGCAAACAGAATGCGTGAATCATACAACTCCGTCCCGCTGGATTGAGAAACACACACCCTCTGCGCCGCGTGCTAGTCCGCGTATTGCCCCGTCCCGGAAAATCGTCGTCTTCCTCATACGTTTCGATAAACCAATCCTCTCGCCGCACACCTGTATACTGCTCTAAAGCTTCAACGTGCTGATCAAGCTGGCGCACCTCATCGCGTGCCACATCAACACCATGCGCGCAACAGGCGTCATTGCAAAAGGTGCATTTCAAACAATACGTGAAATATGTTTTGATAAAAATATCGGTCTCTACCCGAGTCAACGTGGGTGTGCCATGACGACTCACATAAGGCTTGCTCAATTCTCGGATCAAAATAAACCTCCTCTAAAATAATTCGCTCTTTTTACCAACTTGATCATCGAGCCTATTTTACCATACGGTTCAATCTAGCGAAAATTAGACGCGCCCCACACAAGACAGGCACGCAACTTGGCGCGGCTAGAATAGCTCAACGATAAAACGCGACGGCTTCCATTGAAAGCCGTCGCGTTTTACATTCGAGATGTTATTTTTTTACGAATCCTAGATCACGGCGCTAAACCGGATCAAATCGAGTTCAAGCGCAAGGCGATCCGCTAGCGTTTCGGTTGGAGGACGTACCGAATGAACCGCCAATTGGTTCACGCTGGGAGCACTGGCAGACTGATTAAGCTGATGCAATGCCTGCAATAACTGTATATCCGTGCTAGCCGCAAGCTGTTCGGCAGTTAGTATGCGCTCGGCTTCTGGTGTAAGTGAGGTTGCGCCCGCAGGCAAAGCCAAGGTTTGATCGGGCACAATGCCTTTGTGCCAAATGACACGGCCGTTCGGCGTCAGCCACTCTTCCACTGCCAACATCAATGCCGAACCATCGGAAAGCGCAAATTGATTCAAGACGGTTCCGGTGCCAAAGGTTGTTTCACCAACCAGTGATGCGCGTTGGGCATCCTGAAGCGCGCCCGCGACGATCTCGGACGCACTGGCGCTTCCATTGTTAATCAGGACTGCCATTGGCATTTGCGTTGCAACGCCGCCGGACTGGACAGCAACATGCGTGATTTGGCCTTGGGCGTCTTGCTCTAACAACACATCGCCGCTCGATAAAAATTGACTTGCCGTATTCACCGCTTCAGTCAACAAACCACCCGGGTTATTACGCAAATCCAAAATGACGCCAGTAATACCTTGTTGTTGCATATCAGTGAGCGCTTGTTTCAATTCTCGGCTGACACCTTGGCTGAAACTCGCCAACCGCAAATGCGCAATCGTTGTGCCTGGCAATTTTTGCCAAGTCACATTGTTCATTACAATCCGCGCGCGCACCAGAGTCACATCAAATGTTTTGCCGGTGGTCGAATCAAAGATCGTGAGTGTGACGGAGCTCCCCGCGGGTCCCAGGATTTTTCCCACAACCTGATCCAATGGGACTCCACTCATATCGGCACCATCTACTTTAAGAATTGCTTCACCCGCGCGCAATCCCGCCCGCTGTGCCGGAGAATTATCAAAGGGCGCAACAATCACCACGTGTCCATCTTTACTTTCCACCTGCGCGCCGATTCCCTCAAATTGACCTTGCGTAAAATTTTGTTCCGATTTAACCATGGCGGGTGACAGGAACGTGCTGTGTCCGGTATCGCCGAGCGCGGTCACCATACCACTAATCGCGCCATACGTCAGCGGTTGCGTTTGCTCTGCCGCGCGATCCACATAATTCTGCTCAATTTTATTCCATGCTTCGGTCATCAACTGGAAATCAGGCCCGCCCGTAGTAACCTGGCTTGATTCCGCCTTGGCCGTTAGGGCTTGGCGATCCCCAATCACTCCTGCGCCGACGCCAAGCATCACGAGCAGGACGCTAATGAATATTCTGATCCAGCGGTTCGATTGGTTCGGTTTCAATTTGAAATCCCCCTTGCTGTCATTATCGAAAAAGGAACCTTGCACGGATTCGCCCGATTCAAGGTTCCTCTAGAGTTTGGTCTGGCGCTTGCCTGAATTTTTTCGATTAGCAAGCGCCGTCGTTGTTATGCCTAAACTAGGCGGACGTATTGGGTCGCGCTGTGAGCGTTACTTTGATCGTTTGGGTTTGGCCATTCCGCAGAATCGTCAAAGTGACTGTCTGATTGACATTGGTTGAACTAGCAAGATACGCAACAATGTCGTCAAAACTTTTCACGGGTTGACCTTCGATGGCTGTGATCACATCGCCGCCAACAAACGCTTGCTGACCGTCAATCGTCACATTGGTCGTGCTTGCCTTGAGTCCCGCTTTGTCCGCCGGCCCATTCGCGGTTACGGCGATCACAAGCGCACCCCGTTGATCGGCTTTGAGATTCATGGCTAGAGCCAAATTCGAAGTCAACGTGACGCCGCTGATGCCGATGTACGGATGCGCGTAACTGCCGGTTTTGATCAAAGCTGGGATCACCTTTTGCACAATCGCCGCAGGAATCGCAAAGCCAATTCCTGCCGATGAACCAGCCGGTGATTCAATTGCCGACGTGACGCCAACAACTTGGCCACTCGAATTGAGAAGCACGCCGCCCGAGTTGCCTGGGTTGATCGGAGCATCCGTCTGAATCACATCGGGAATCGTGTACGACGGGCCCTGCGCCGCGTTCATATTCACGGGTAACGAGCGACCCAATGCGCTGATAATCCCTGTCGTCATGGTGTTTTGTTCACCAAACGGGTTCCCAATGGCAATCGCAAATTGTCCGACTTTGACCTGGGTTGAGTCTGCCATCTGCACGGGATGCAATTGGCTGGTTGGCACATCAACTTGAATAACCGCAAGATCACTGTTCGGATCAACACCGACTACTTTGGCTGGCACCGTTGCACCATCGGCAAAAACCACCGAAATGCTCGTCGCGGAATCAACCACATGATTATTCGTCACGATATGTCCCTGCGTGTCCCAGACAAAGCCAGAGCCCAATGCGCTTTGCGGCTGAGGTTGACTGAAACGAAAACCGCGATTGCCTGGCGCGTTCGGCGTTGTTGCTGACGGATTAGAAACAACTTGAATCGCCACAACCGATGGCGCTACTTGAGTATACAAACCTTCTAGGGAAGATTCAAAATCTGTCAACGCCCCCGCGCTCGGCGCTGAGTGAACCGCCGGTTGAGCCAATGCGGTATCAGGTTGCGGTGCCGCTAAAGCAATTGCGGCAGGCAACATCGAACCCGCGTATCCGGACAGCACCATCAGAAGAGCAACCAAAAGAACTAGCACGATTTGTTTTGTTTTCATTGTTACCTCCATTTTCATTTCCTACTATAGCATCGAGAGGTTAATCTAGAATGAGGATAGATTAAGAAGAGAATGGGTATTTCACAAACTTGAAGCGCCAGTTCAATCAATCCCTGTCACCTCCGCGACTTGCAGATCAATTTACCGAATCGTGGTCAGGGTCAAATGTTTTCTCATCCAAAACTCACAAAATCGAGATATAATAGCAATGAATTCGCCAGGCACTGGGACCCAGCATGAAAAGATTCTGGTTTCCTGGGAAACCAGAATCTTGGCAAAACTTTTGAATCATCTAGTTGGAGTATTCGCAATCGCCCATGGACAACCGTCAATCGAAAATCACCATAATCGCATTATTGATGATCAGCTACTTGTTTACCGCATGTGAAGCAAACTCTACTCCAATTACCAATGTCCAGTCACCCGCGATCGGATCAAACGAAAGCACACCGACACCAACTCCGCCCAATCCACCTTCAATCAATACATTTGCGCGCCCACCGCTTCCCGGACAAATGATCGTGTCCGCAGAACGCAATGGTCGCTGGGATCTATACACAACCAATCCTAACGACAACACCTGGCGGCAATTAACCAATGATGGCTCAGCACGCGCCCCCGCAATTACACTCGACGGCACCCGCATTGCATTTGAATCGCATCGAGATGGCAGTTGGAAAATGTACGCCTTGGATACATCAAGCGGCCGCGTCACTCGCTTGACCCAGGCGACAACATTTGACGGTCAACCCAGTTGGTCACCCGACGGCGCGCAAATCGCCTTTACATCCACACGCCAAGGCGACTTGGATATTTGGCTAGCCCATGCCGACGGAACCAATCCACACGATCTCACGGAAAATTCTCCGGCCGTTGACAATGCACCGGCTTGGTCACCCGACGGAAATTGGATCGCCTTGACTAGTTGGCGCACCAACACCGCGCAGATTTTCGTTATCGCGCCGGACGGCAAACAAACCTTCAACCTCAGCCAAAATAAATATAACGATCAAGCCCCCGCCTGGTCGCCCGATGGCAAAGAAATTGCGTTCGTGTCTGATCGCGATGGACAACGCGCGATCTATATTGCCGACTTTACAACCAGTGGCTTGAAAAACGCACGACGTTTGACCTTTTCCGGTTGGGACGATCTTCCCACGTGGTCGCCCGATGGCAAATGGATTGCGTTTGTTTCGCCGCGGCAGACACACGTATCCATCTATGGCATTGCAACGACGGGCGGGATTCCATTCGCTATTGCAACTGACCTAACCCACATTCGCTCGGTCGCATGGACAAATCGCGTTACGCCAATTGCCGCAATTACCACGACCACACCGCCTGCGCTTTTCACAGCGCCCTCACCGACAACACCCGCCGCATTGATTCCATTGAAAGATGTTTACCTTGCTCCGAGTTGGGGTCAGATGAGTAATCGCGTATCGGGATCGTTTGAAGCACTCCGTGCCAGAGTCAAAGCAGAAGCAGGTTGGGACTTTCTCGGCACGCTCTCCGATATGACGCGCCAGCTCTCCGGCGGTGTCTGCGGCGACGGGTGCCAGAATCTCAGCTGGCATAAAACCGGGCGCGCCGTGGACACACGCCTAGCCGTCGAGTCCGCCGGCACACCCTTGTTAGAAATTGTCCGCGAGGATCAATTAGGCGAAACCTATTGGCGCATTTATTTACGCGCGGCGAAACAAGATGGAACCCAGGGCGAGCCACTAATGGAACCCCCCTGGAATTGGACCTACTATGCGCGGTGGACACTCGCGCCACACTTGGGGGGCGTCACCAAGCCGATCCCGACTGGCTATTATGTGGATTTTACCGAATTGGCTCGCGAGTACGGATGGAATCGCATTTCTTCGTATGACGATGAAACGCTCTCGTGGAAGGAAAATAACTTGGGGATGGAGTTTTGGCATTTTCAAAACACGAATGGGTTGACTTGGTATGCCGCACTCCGCGAATTGCATTCGCTCCAAATCTTGAATACAACATTCGATTGGAATGTACTTTTGCGCCAAAAGGAAGAACCTTATCTAATGCGGCTAAAAGAAATTCCCGCGCCGCCGAACGCCTGGCAATGGACAACCCTCTTGCCCTAACCCACATCGCTCGGACCGCTCGCGTTCACCCCAGCGGTAGGTTTTATTTTTCCCCGCCTTGCAAAATGCCTATGACCTTGGTCGCCTCAGAATTTAAGGTTTGCTTAACAACCTTTTAAAACTAATTTAACTACAGCCGCCGCCAAGCATGTTAGCATAGCATCATACTAGACAACCGGAGGAACCAATGTCTCAACGAACAGCTTTATTAGCCACCACCGCCCTGACAGTCTTTTTGCTGATCGTGATGGTCGGCATCGCATGGCAAGTTTCCCAGAAATTAACAGTGGACGCCTTGGCGGTGCAACAAGCCGCCGCGCCAACCCAAGCCGCGGTAAATCTCGGCGCGCCGCCTGCCGCCGCCGAGCCAGCCCAACCAGCCAACGCCGAACGCGAAGCGGCATATCAGCAACTAATCCAACAAGCCAACCAACGCCTCGAACAAGCGAACAAGGAACAACAAGCCTTGGCAAAGCAATTGGAACTCGCCAAGCAAAACCAGGTGGCCCATGCGCCAGCGGCGGCAAGCCAGCCCGCTAAACACAATATTTCGCCCGACCAAGCCGTTGCCATCGCCCTGAACGCAGAAAAGGGCGCAATTCTCAGCAAACCCGCCGAATTGATCGATTTCCAAGGCACCGTTGCCTATGAAGTGACCTTGGATCGCGGGGTTGTCTACGTCGATGCAAATAATGGCAACGTGCTGTACGACAGCGCCGTCACCATTACGATTCACGACGCGGGGTCGAACCAATCAAACGGCGGTGGAAAATCAGCCGCGCCAGCGCCAGCACCAGCGCCAGCGCCGAAACCTCAGCGCGAAAGCGAAGATCACAGCAAAGAACAAGGGGGCGAACATGGCGGTGACTAGTTCCCAAACTTTGCCCAAACCCAATGGTTCGTCAGCGCCAAAAAAACGACAAGGTCTCAAAGCACTGTTAGCCACTTCGTCGCTTGCGGCTACGTTTGGCGGCTGGGCATTGCTCTCCGCTGGGCAACCACCGCTGAACAAGGTCACGCAAACACCAACCCAGATCGCGCCAAGTATTTTAGCATCCGGCGCAGGCACAGTTGGGTTGCCACCCTTGCCAACACTCGTACCCATGCCCGGCTTGCCTAGTTCAACTGCACAGCCAACGGCGGTCAGCGTTCCGCCAACACCCGCACCCACACTGCGCGCAGTCAACCAACCACCACCCCAACGCATCGTGCATGTCGGCGGCGGTGGCAACTCGGGCGGAAGCAACAATTCAGGTTCAGGTTCCGCGCCCGCCGCGGCGGCTCAGACCAGCTCATCGAAATAAAACCATTCATGCAACGAATTGAATTTCGCGCCATGGGTTGTCACATGCAAGCGATCGCGGACTCGCCGCAACCAATCGCTCAATTGCGCCAAGTGCCAACCTGGTTTGAAACCTGGGAACAATCACTCAGCCGATTCCGTGTAGACAGCGAACTCAATCGCCTAAACCAAAACGCGGGACGCGCAACGCCCGTCAGCCCGGTGTTATGGGATACTCTGCAACACGCCTTGCACGCGGCGCACCAAAGCAACGGCCTGGTTACCCCAACTCTGCTCGCGGCACTCGAGTCCGCAGGTTATGATCGCACGTTTGAATCAATCGAACCCAACAAACCGCGCGCGCGTCCCAACTGGATCACCCTGAACAACTGGCGGGAGATCGAATGTGATCCCGCTACGCGATCAATCTGCTTGCCGCCGGGAACGCGGATCGATTTGGGTGGCATTGCCAAGGGCTGGGCGGCAGACCAAGCGGCGCAAGCCCTCGCCGCGGATGCACCCGCGCTGATCAACGCAGGCGGCGATATTGCAGTCAGTGGACACCAAGCCAACGGCGCACGGTGGGCAATCGGCGTGGCTGATCCAAACGCGCCGGAGCAGAATCTTGAATTGTTGATGATCGATCGAGGCGCAGTCGCAACATCGGGACGGGATTATCGCCGCTGGCAACGCAACGGCATCTGGCAACATCACATCATCGATCCGCGTACCGGCGAGCCAGCCGACACAGACATTCTCAGCGCTACGGTCATTGCGCCAACCGCAACCGAAGCAGAAATGGCGGCGAAAACAATTCTGATTTTGGGGAGCCGCGCAGGGTTAACCTGGCTCGACGATCAGCCCGATCTAGCTGGGCTGTTGGTCCTCGAAAGCGGCCACGTCGTTCACAGCCACAAACTCGGAAAATTTCGATGGAGTTGAAATGTCAAGCTCTAAGCAGAATAACAATTTAGATACGGTTCAGCCTACCATCGGTTTTGATACCGCGATCTTGGTATTACTAGGCGCGATCATCGGCGCAATCGTTGCAATCACGCTTCTGCCAACCTGGCTTCCCGGTTTGAGCACATCCCTGCTCGGCGCGGAACCGCGCGCGTATTGGTATCTTGCGCGCGCATCAGGCGTCGTCGCCTATGTCTTGCTTTGGCTCTCGGTTGCATTAGGCATTGCGATCAAAAATAAACTGGCGCAAGCTTGGCCCGGCGGGCCGACCGCCGTTGATCTCCATCAATTCACCAGTCTCTTTGCGCTGGCGTTGGCAATTTTTCACGCGCTCATCTTGCTCGGCGATCGGTATGCCAGTTATTCCATCACGCAAATAATGATTCCGTTTACCCTCCCCAACCAATCACTTTGGGTTGGCTTGGGTCAAACCGCGTTTTATTTGATGCTACCCGTTGCGTTTAGCTTTTACGTTCGACGCTGGATTGGCTTTCAGCTCTGGCGCGTAATCCACTATTTCAGTTTCATCATCTACTTTTTCGTAACCGCGCACGGCTTGTGGGCAGGCAGTGACACAAGCACACCTGCCCTGCTTGGCTTGTACGGGTTTACCGTCTTTGCAACTTATTTTTTAACGGTGCATCGAATCTTGGTGTCCGTACGACAGCCACGCCAACAAACAGGATAACGCACCGCTTGATTGGGTTTACATATCACATGCGTCAACACAAAAAGTGGACGAGAGTTATTCTCGTCCACTTTTTGTGTTATTGCCATGTCGGCAGTAATTGCCGCGCTTCAACGTCCACCACGCCCTTGTCCGTGAATTTATACTTGGGACTCACACTGAGCGCGAGCAAAGAAAACATCAAAAATGGGCGTTCATGCCGCATCCCCAGGTCGCGCATCGCGCGCTCCACATGCGCAAAGTCATGCGCGATGTCATCAAGCGCGGCGTCGCTCAACAAACCAAAAAACGGCAAATGTAATTTTGCAATCACCTTGCCGTGGTAGCCAACGGCAACGCCCCCGCCCATGTCGTGGACGGCATTGGCAACCATTGCCATTTCCGCCGCGGCGCGCCCAACAACAATCACGTTGTGACTGTCGTGCGCGAAACTTGACGCAACCGCGCCCGAGTGTAATCCCAGGTTTTGCACAATGCCAACTGATTGCGCCGAACGATTACGGGCAATTACCGCGACGAGCGCGAGCGCATCCGCTTGACTAAATTTTGCATAGCCGTGTTCAACGTCAACCGCAACGTGCGCCAAATCGGTGAGACTCGTCACCGCGCTTTTGATGACGACTGCATTTGCTATAACGCGTCGCGTTTCATCATTCCCAATAAAACGAAAATCGTTGGGCGTAAACGATCCAGGGAGTTCATAACCACCAGGTACCGTTTGAACGGGCGGTAACGCGCCGACAAATATATTGTTGTCCGCTACACAGTGTCCGCTCACAAAAACTTGATACGGTGGAAATTGAGCCAACTCATCCATGATCACAAAATCGGCGCGATAACCGGGCGCGATCCCGCCGAGATCGCGCAAGCCGAGATAGCGCGCAGGGCGAATTGTCGCCGAGGCGAGCGCTTCGATTGGCGACATTCCGGCGTCAATCGCTAGGCGCACAATGAGCGAAAGATGCCCTTGCATCAATAACGATGGCTCAATGTCATCCGTCACAAGCACTATATGCGAACGGTCAGGCAAAGCGTTGACCGCGGCGATGTTTTCGCGGGTGGCTGATTTGGTTTGCAACATGACCACCAAGCCTTTTGAAACCTGCTCGTTGATTTTCTCCGGCGTCGTCAACGTGTGATCGGATGTGATGCGCCACGAAAGGTACTGCGAGAGATCGGTGCCGCTCAGCGTGGGAATGTGTCCTTCGACGAGCAACCCAGCTTGGTGCGCCGCGTCCACCATGCCGCGCAAGCGCGCGCCCTCTGCCAACACCTGCCCATAGTCCATCACCTCACCGAGCGCGATCACGGTAGGTTCTTGCCCCAAGCGCGTCACCGTGCCAGCATCAAACACCGCGTTGGTCCATTCGATTTCCGGTGAAGTTGCCGGGACGCAACTGGGGATTGCCTGAAAAATTCGCAGAGGCAAATTTTCGGCGGCACAAATCATCCAGCGCACACCTTCTTCACCAGCCACGTTTGCTACTTCGTGCGCGTCGGCGAGAATCGTCGTTGTGCCGTGCGGCAAAACGGCTTGGGCAAATGCGCGCGGGGTGACCAAACTCGATTCGATGTGCATGTGCGAATCTATCAAACCAGGCGCGATCACGCGCCCGCCGAGATCACGCGTCTCGCGTGCTTCAAGGTTGATCGGCGGCGCGCCCTCTTCGACATATACAAATCGTCCGGCGCGAATGCCGACCCAACCGGCAAATACGCGCAGGCGAAACACATCCGCGATGCGGACGTTATAGATCAAGCAATCAAGCACAACCATTCATGCTCCTTGATACTAAAGGACAAACAACCCAAAGCAAGAAATTTTCTCTATCCGCCGTCTTTCGTCCTCGGTCCTTCGTTAGATTATATTCCACGCGCCGCAAGCAATTGCACCGCGCGCAGTGCGAGCGCAATGGCTTTTCTTTCGCCGATGCGGAATAACGTTTCTTTTTCTGCCAACGTGGGTTGTACCGGCAACCCGATATTCGAATCAGTTGAAACCACCGAACCCACACGCACGCCGCGCACACTGCCAATGATGTATAACACCGCGGCTTCTTGCTCAGCGGCGACCACGCCCGCTTGTTTGAGAGTTTCGTTCAAGACCTTGTCCTGGACATAGTACGCATCGCGCGTAAAGCCAATGCCCACGCGATACGCTTCGCCGGTTTCGCGCGCGGCGTCCACTAGCGCGTTCGTCACGTCGAGATCGGCGACGGCGGGAAATTCGGCGGGCAAGTACACTTTCGATGTACCTTCGCCGCGATGCGCCGCCGTGATCACGACCGGCGTGCCAATCGGAATATCGTCCTGGCGTCCGCCCGCTGAACCCACGCGAATGAACACGCGCGCGCCAACCTTGATCAATTCTTCCATGGCGATAGAAGCCGCAGGTCCGCCAATGCCCGTCGAGCAGACCGTCACTGGCACATTAGCGGTCTGGCCATTGACGACGACGTACTCACGGTTGCGCGCGATCTCGTGCGCGTCTTGCATCTGCGCCGCGATGCGTTCCACCCGACCCGGGTCGCCGGGAAGCAAAACGTAACGCGCCACATCACCCGGTTTGCAACGAATGTGTTTTTGAACTTCAGGCACAGGATCTCCTTTGAACATAAACCACGAATAAAAATTATTCGTGAGGTTCGCGGTTTGAAATTTATTTGTTTCCGCGCACCTGCTCCGCGAAATGACACGCCGCACGATGTTCGCCTTGCGGATCGGCGAACGTGCGAATCGGCGGAACGGTGGTTTGGCAAATACCTTGCGCGAATGGGCAACGCGGATGGAAATGACAACCCGTAGGCGGCGTCAACGGCGAAGGAATATCGCCGATCAAATGGCGCGGCGCACGCGCACGCGCGGGATCGGGGATCGGTGCGGCAAGCGTGAGCGCAATCGTGTATGGATGCGAGGGTCGCGCAAACACATCCGCCGCAAATCCTTCTTCCACCACCGCGCCGAGATACATTACCAGCACGCGATTCGCCATCAAACGCGCCACACCCAGGTCATGGGTGATCAATAGATACGCCAGCTTTTCCTGCGCTTGCAAATCTTGCATCAATTTTAAGATTTGTGCCCGCACCGAAACGTCGAGCGCCGACACGGGCTCATCGGCGATAACGACGCGCGGTTGTGAAGCGAGCGCGCGCGCTAAACCAACCCGTTGACGCTGACCGCCGGAAAGTTGATGCGGAAAACGCTTGACGAATGTTTTCGGATCGAGTCCGACGCGCTCTAATAATTCTGCCGCAGTGTTGTGTGCCGCGCGCACCGACAAGTGGCGATTAAATATCAGCGGCGTTTGAATGCTCGCGCCAATCGTGCGGCGTGGGTTGAGTGATGCACTGGTGTCTTGAAAGATTGCTTGCACCTCGGCGCGAAATCGTTGCCGGGCATCGCCGCGCAGTTCAGCAAACGCGCGCTCACCATACTGGAGCGTGCCGGAAGTTGGTGGAATCAAACCCAGCAACATTCTGCCAAGGGTAGATTTGCCCGAACCTGATTCGCCTACGAGCGCAACGGTTTCGCTTGCGTTAATCGTGATGGATACGTGATCGACCGCGCGCAAGGTTGCATCGCCACGAAACAAACCTAGGCGCACGCGAAAATCTTTGATGAGATTATTACCTTGAAGCATAAATCGGCATTGGCATGGCGGGGAGCATTCTGAGCGGCGCGACGATTTTTTTGCCGCCTAGTCGAAGATGCGGCAAAGCAAGCGCCATCGTGTTGGGGCTTGGCGAATTTGGTTCGGACGCCGCTTCGTGGCTTGCCATGACATCCTTTCTCATTTCCAAATATCACTTGCCGCCGCGCGCTCGACGTTCCAACACGCAACCGAACCAGCCCCGTCAGTGGCAAACGCGGGTAATTGCTGGCAGTGCGCGGATGCGATGGGACAGCGCGGCGCAAAGCGGCAACCAGGCGGCAAGGCATTGAGATTCGGCACGGTGCCAGGAATCGCAAACAATTCGGTGGTTGCGCTCTCCAAACTAACGGTACTGCGAAGCAAACCCTGGGTGTACGGATGGCGCGGCGCGCGGAATAATTCGCGCGTGGAATTGGCTTCGATAATCTTGCCCGCGTACATGACATGGACGCGATCACACATTTCCGCGATCACGCCGAGATCATGTGTAATGAGCAAGAGCGACGTGCCGGTTTGATCGCGCAGGTCGCGCATCAAATCAAGAATCTGCGCTTGTACCGTTACATCGAGCGCAGTCGTTGGCTCATCGGCAATCAACAACTTGGGCGCGCACGCCATTGCGGCGGCGATCAGCGCGCGTTGTTTTTGCCCGCCGCTAACCTGGTGCGGATAACGTCGCGCCATCAAATTGGGATCAGCCAGACCCATTTGCTCAATCAGCTCAAGCGTGCGCGCGCGGGTGTCGCCGGCATACGCATGAGCGCGCAATGGCTCGGCAATTTGATCGCCGAGTGAGATCAGCGGATCGAGAAAAGTTGCCGGGTCTTGGAAAATCATCGCCATTTGCGCGCCGCGCACCTGGCGTAATTCATGCGGCGCGAGCGTTCGCAAATCGCGTCCATCAAAAATAATTTCGCCCTCGGTGACTTGCGCGGCAGGCGTCGGAAAAAGTTGCATCAGCGAAAATGCAGTCATACTTTTGCCACATCCCGATTCACCGACCAGCCCAACAATTTCGCCGCGTGAGACGGTGAGCGAAACATCGTCCACCACGCGCAACCAGCCACGGCGTTGATGAATTTGCGTAACGAGATGTCGCACTTGCAAAATCAAGTCGCTCATGCGGTCTCCTGCAAACGCGGATTGAGCGCGTCGTTGAGCGCGTCGCCCAGCACGTTAAACGCAAGCACCACCACCGAGATCGCTAAACCGGGAAAGACCGCCATCCACCACGCTTGGCGCAAGTACGGTTGCGCGACATTCAACATGCCGCCCCAGCTTACCAGGTTGGCATCGCCCAAGCCGAAAAAACTCAAACTGGCTTCGAGCAAAATTGCCGAGGCAATGTCAAGCGAGCCAGTGACAACAACGGGCGCGAGCGCGTTCGGTAAAATTTCGCGGAGGATAATGTACCCCGCGCTCATGCCGCTCAAACGCGCGGCATCCACAAAGGTCGCTTCGCGCAAGCTGAGAATTTGCGCGCGCACGAGTCGCGCGATTTGGGGCCAAGATAAAACCGCAAGTACGATGATCACTTTGAGCACGCCGCCGCCAAAAAATGCGACGATGACGAGCGCGAGTACAAAACGCGGCAAGGTCTGGAAAAATTCACTCACTCGCATCAACACGCTGTCCACCCAGCCGCCGAAAAATCCGGCCAGACTGCCAATGACAATGCCCAGCAGACTTGCACTGAGCGCGGCGGAGACGCCAACGGAGAGCGACACTTGCGCGCCAAAAATCAATTCCGACAAAATATCGCGCCCCAGGTGATCCGTGCCAAAGAGGTGTCCATTTGTGCCGGGCGGACGCAAGGCATCCGCGCCGCCTTTGAATGGATCGAATGGCGCAACGACGGGCGCGCACACGGCGAGGGCGATGCACGCGAGAACAAGACCCAGGGCAAGCCAGGTGCGTAAATTGGACATTGTTACCTCGTGTACCGCACGCGTGGATCGAGCGCCGCATACGCGAGATCGGTGAGCAGGTTGGCGACCACGACGGTGAATGAAACCAGTAACAAGATGCCCGTCATGACAGGATAATCGCGTTTGGTGATCGAATCAAACAGCAAGCGTCCGAGGCCGGGCCACGCAAACACCGTTTCGATCAACGCAGAGCCTGCGATTAGCAGACCTAGGTTATAGCCAATGACCGTCACAATTGGCAAAGCCGCATTTCGCAAAACGTGCGTGATTAGCACGCGCCATTCGCTCAAGCCCTTGGCGCGCACACCCAGCACAAAATCGGCGTTGAGGACTTCGAGCATGGCGGAGCGCGTGATGCGCGAGAACAAGGCAATAAAACGCACGGACAGCGCGAGCGCAGGCAAGATCAAATAGGGAAGCGTCTCGAGGAATGAATCCCAGCCAACCGCAGACGAACGGGGCGACCGCATCCCTTGCGCCGGCAACCACGCGAGCGTGACCGCAAAGAGAATGATCAAAATTTGTCCGAGCCAAAAATCTGGCACAGAATAACCCACCAGCGCGCCGAGTTGCGCGAGCATGTCCGGTAGTTTGCCGCGACCGCGCGCCGCCATCACGCCGAGCGCTACGCCGATCACAATTGCCAACACGAGCGCGGTGAGCATCAATTCCAATGTCGGCCCGATGCGGCGTCCGATTAGTTCTGCAACATCCGACCGATTGGCAAACGAATAACCCAGGTTGCCGCGCGCCAACTGACCCAGATACAAAATCAGTTGCTCTTGCACTGGACGATCCAAGCCATACTCTGCGCGCACTTGTTGGACGTACTCTGGCGGCGCGGGAAAATCGCCGACGAGGAGTGTGACGGGATCGCCGGGCGCGAGTTGGATCAGGACAAAGTTAAAAACGACCACGCCGAGTAAGAGCGGGATCGCTTGCGCACAACGTTTGAGAATGTAGAGCCACATAGACATCAACGTAGGGGCGACCCAGCGGATCGCCCCTACGACACAAACATTATTTGGACATCCAGACGAGATCAAAGCGATCACGCGAATCAATACCACCAAACACACCGTTCAATTTCTTGCTGGCAAAATCCACGCCTTCGTCGTCGTATAACACGAGACTGGGTAGATCGCTCGCGAGAATCGTTTGCGCATCGCTATAGAACGCGGCGCGCTCTTTCTGACCGGGCGTGGTCGCCGCTTTCGTCAATAAATCGTCCACCTTGGGATTCGAGTAGCCGGTTTGGTTGGTGAACTGCGCCTTGGTCGTCGTCGTCACGTAGAGACGGTGATAACCAATCGCCGGGTCCCCGCTGGACGCGAACGATTGAATCGTCAGGTCGTACTGTTGATCGATGAACACTTTTTGGATCATGACCGCACGTTCAAGCCCTTGCACATCCACATCAAAGCCAATTTCTTTAAGGTTCTCTTTGATGATCTGCGCCGCCGCCGCGTGCGGTCCACGCGCCGTGTCATAAATCAACGTCAGTTTGCCGCGACTGCCGTTCGCGTCGGCTTTGACGCCG
Organism: Chloroflexota bacterium; assembly: GCA_037440365.1. GTDB lineage: Bacteria > Chloroflexota > Anaerolineae > UBA4142 > UBA4142 > JBBIUF01. The sequence goes on along the minus strand of JBBIUF010000041.1, from coordinate 12,166 downwards.
GCGGTATCGAGCAAGGTCTTGGCTTTGGCGACATCACGCGGATACAATTTGTCATACGCCGCCGCTGGGTTGATGAGCCATTTGAAACCATCGCCGAATGGGCCATAACCCACGCGCGCCACGCCGCTCATCGCTTGGTCGGTGATGCGTTTGCGATCAACCACCATTGCAATCGCTTGGCGCGCTTCTTTCGTGGACAGCGCGGGCGACTTGGTGTTGTACATCATGAACTCGATCGCCGGTGCACCCTGTCCGCGTTTGGCAACCAACTTGGAATTGGTTTGCAGACGCGCATAGTCGGTCTTGGAGCCGTAAAAGTCAACAACGTAATCCACTTCACCTGTTTCGAGCGCGGTCGAACGGTTGGTGGCTTGCGGAATGATCTGGAACACGATCGCATCGAGATAGGGCTTGCCTTTTTCGAAATAGTTGTCGTTGCGCACGACCTTGAGACTGCTACCCTTGTTCCATTCGGAGAATTTGAAGGGCCCGGTCCCAATTGGTTTAAGGTTGGCGGGATTCTTGGTCACATCGCCTTGCCCATCGTACAAGTGCTTGGGCAGGATGGGCGCTTCAAACACGGATTGCTGGATCAGGAAAGGCGCGTACGGATCGTTCAGTGTAAAGATCACAGTTTGGGCGTCGGGCGCTTGGATCGATTTGATCCGCGGCGCGAGATTTTTCGTGCGGGGGTGCAGTTTGAGTAAAATTTCTTCGTACGAATATTTCACGTCCGCACTGGTGAATGGCTGACCATCATGCCACGTCACATCACTGCGCAATTTGAACGTGTACACTTTACCGTCATCTGAAATTTTCCACGACTCGGCGAGTTGGGGTTGCGGGGTATAGGTGCTGTCTAACCAGATCAAGCCGTTGAAAATTTTCGAGCCGACATCGCCCACGGTATAGCTGGTGGACAAACCTAGATTGAGGCTATCGGGATCGGAATCAATCGCGACGACAGCGGTGCCACCACGCACTGGCGCGGCTACCGCATCCGTGGGTTTGATTGTCGGCACGGCGGTTGGCGCAACAGTCGGAGCAGACGCTTGCGTTGCGGCTGGCGCAGAGGTTGGAGCCGGTGCCGATGTTGGTGCTGGAGCAGAGGTCGGCACCAGAGTTGGCGCGGGCGCAGAACACGCCGCCAACAAGATCAGAACCAAGAGCAAAACAATAAAGACGAGACGTTTCGTGCCTTGCGTAAACATACATCCTCCAAAAATAAATTATTGTGGATCGAAACCAGGACGGTGTGATCCATTGGATAATTCAATTTGAGTATTGAGCGATTGCACGCTCAATCGAACATACCGACGTGCGTGGTCGTGCAAGCCTTGGTCCAAATGATCGCTTGGCTGGGGGGGCGCAATTCAGGGGACAATACTCTATGTGACAACCACACTAGACGAGATCGAACAATGCAGACGATTATATATCGAGATAACATTCTTGGCAATTAGCCGAACAAGCGCACGATCAAAACGGCGGGCGGGAAAATTTTGCGCGGCGCTGTGCTATAATATCCAACACATTCAAACGGAAACCATGTGCGACAATGGCGGTTGCCCAAGACCGTCCACCGCCTAGAACTGGATCAGAGTTTGACATGGCTGATGATAAATCGCCGATCGTATTTCACCGCGTTACTGCAACCAGCATCGAGCCAATGCACGGCGTCATTATTGGCGAGAGTCGCTGGGCACTATTTGTCAACGACTCGTTTGTCGTAGCGTTGATGGCAACGCCGAACAATTTGCATCACTTGGCGCTGGGTTTTCTTTTATCCGAAAACCTAATCACAAGTTTGGAAACAGTCGCATCAATCCGGGTCAACCTCGCTCCCGATCGCGCGTATTGGTTTATTCCGGCGCTGAGCGTGGACGCGGTGCGTTCAATCTCCCTGTGCGAAGAAGGGGTCGGTTCGATCCACGTGCGTCTAACTCAATCGCTCATCTTGCCTGAACGACGAACGATCACTAGCGGATGCGGCGGTGGCCTCACATTTGACGATCTATCCCAAACGCAACCGCCGCTTGAATCGCAACGCACCGTGCGCGCCGCCCGACTGTTTGAGTTGATGCGCGAATTGAATGCGCGCGCCACGTTGTACCGCGAATGTCGCGGCGTGCATACATCTGGCTTGAGCGATGGCGAGCAATTGATTTTCGTCGCCGAAGATGTCGGTCGCCACAATACGCTCGACAAAATTCGCGGCGCATGTTTGATGCAAAACATTTCAACCCAGGACAAGCTGATCCTGACCACGGGACGCATCTCCGCCGAAATGATAACCAAAGCCGCCAAAATGCAAACGCCCATTGTGATCACGCGCACCTCGCCAACGCATCTCGCGCTCGAGCTTGCCCGCGCGTGGAATATCACCCTCATTGGCTATTTGCGCGGCGGCCAAATGCAAGTGTATCACGGCATTGAGCGCATCCAGATCGACGCGTAAACTGGCATTGCGATCATGTGGCACACAACACAGATGCGTTCAATCTGGCATCAACCGCCAGAACACCTCGTTCGATAGCAAACGGCCGCGTGGCGTGAGGCGCGTACGTTCAGCCGCTAGTTCGATCAAGCCAAGCGCGTGAGTCTCGTGCAATTGCACCGCGTATTTCGCGCGCGCGTCCTCGCCGTAACGCTCCGCAAATTTTGCAAACGTGATCCCTTCGTTCAACCGCAAACCCAGGATCATCGTCTCTGCCATTTCCATTTCACGCTCAATCGTCTCGCGGCCCTCAACGACACGTTCACCGTGCCTCACCCGCTCAATGTATTCCACCGGTGACAGCACATTCCAAAATCGTTCGCCACCGAAACACGAGTGCGCGCCTGCGCCGAATCCCAGGTAGGGTTCGTTATGCCAGTACGTCAGATTGTGGCGCGAGGCATAACCAGCGCGCGCCCAATTGGAAATTTCGTACTGCGCAAATCCCGCCGCATCGAGCATTTCTTCAGCCAACTCATACAGATCTGCCGCAAGATCATCGTCGGGCGCTGGATATTTGCCGCGCGCAATTTGATGCTCCAAGCCAGTGCCATTTTCAACTTTGAGCCCGTACAGCGACAAATGTTCCGGCGCAAGCGCAAGCGCGCGTTCGAGCGTCGCGCGCCAATCCGCAAACGTTTGCAGGGGCAAGCCATAAATGAAATCGAGACTAAGATTATCAAAACCGACTCGCCGCGCGCAATCGAAAATTTCAAGCACATCGGCAACGGTATGTCCGCGATTCATTCGGCGCAGTACCGCATCGTCGAATGATTGGACACCAATACTCAAACGATTCACGCCCAGCGAGCGTAGAGCGCGTAATTTGTTTTCGTCCGCCGTCCCAGGATTTGCTTCCAGTGTGATCTCGGCATCTGGCGCAAGGGCAAACGCATCGGCGCAGGCGCGCAAAATTTTTTCGATCTGCGCCACCGGCACCAGCGAAGGCGTCCCGCCGCCAAAATATATGCTTGGCGCGATCATTTGTGACTTGGGACTTGAGACTTTGGATTTTTCGATTTCCCGCGTCACCGCGTCCGCATACGGCTCCATCACGCGCGCAAGATTGGCGTAAGCGTTGAAATCGCAATACGTGCATTTGATTTTACAGAACGGGATAAAAACAAACAGCGCCACGTCGGACGTGGCGCGTTGCTCAGACATGAATCATGCTCCCAGTAAATTGGCAAACCAACCGCTCACACCGGTGCGAGGTTTTTCCCCGCGAACCGCGCCGGTTTGCCCGTTGATGACGACCGTGTACCAATGGTCCGCCATGTGATACCGTGCAACCCACAGCGGGAGGAGAATCAATTTGTAAGATTCCACAACCAGGTCTCGCGTATTTAACATCAAATCCTTGTAGGAATCGGTGATGCTCGCTTCAATCGGCATCCGCGATTTCGCCAAGACGCGCGATCGGGCAACCAAGGATGCATCGCCGACCGAAACCTGGTATGTCTCCGCCGGAAAATCGGCAAGATAGCGTTCGTCGTACGGCACGAGCTTATCCAGTGAAAACTCGGCAACCGCTTGAATCAGCGCCGCGCTCAACGTATGAGTCGCGACAACCCGCAGATCATTTTCACATGCCAACTCATTGCCCGAACGCGGCTCCCATCGTTCCGATTCGATGCGCGAACCGAACAACCATTGATCAAGCGATTGGACTAAACAATTCCAATTGATTTCACCACTGACATCAAACGTCCACACCGGCACATATACGCCCGCTGGCAACGCCATACTCGACAAGACTTTGAAACCGTTCGTGTGGTACCAATCGAAAACGATTTCTTGCGCTCGCTCCTGCGTGAGCGCAAATGGGACAAGCCCCTCCGGCGAAATCAGTTCGCGCATTTCGGTTTGTTCGATCACGTATGCCGAGGCACAGTACGGGCAAGTGGCGGATAGCATTTGCGGCGACAAGACAAAGGATGCGCCGCACCCCTGGCATTTGAGCGCGCGCGTCGCGACCGGCGCGAGATGTCCCTTTGCCGTCAACATCCCAACCGTAAAATCTTGCTCAAGCAACGCGCCGTCATCCAGCGCGCTCAACAACGATTGTTGGCGTCCGCAATATGCGCACGTCAGCGCAGTGCCGTCCGGCGTAAACGCCATCTTGCCGCCACACGTGATACAGACAAAACGACGTGCCGGCATCGGTTGAAGCAACTCAGGCCCATTCTGCCGTGGCAGTTTATCTGGATCGATAATGTCCTGGGGGTTCAAACGGCCATCGAGGATCGCGAGTTCGCGCCGCGCTTCGGGATCGCTGGGATCATACCCCACGAGTTGCTCAAGACAATCGCGTTTGGTTTTTGAATCGTCGGCAATCGCGGCGAGATAACGCCACGCCTCAATTATTTCTTCGAGGTCGGCATCGTCGGAACGCAAAAGTCGTTCCAAATAATTACGCGCTTCGGCTTTGGCATTGCCTTTGGCGGCGGCAATGCCGCGCACAAGCAAATCAAAAGTTTCGTCGGACATTGTTTTCTCTCGCTGATTGGTTTTAATTATACTCGGAAAACACGACGGCAACAATAACAATCGTCGGAAGATTACTCCGCCGACGATTAACGCACTCTTAATGTGCCACAACCCAATTACTTGACCACAAACTCGGCGCTCGCACTGCGGCCGAATACCTCCGGTTCGTACATCGGTACAACTTCTGCCGGCAACGCGCGGAAGGTGCCGCTCGCAGTCGCGCGCATCAAGTACGAATAAATGTGTTTGCCCTTCCACATGTACGTCGTAAAGAACACGGCGCGATCATCGCGCAAGTCGGGACGCGACCAGTAATATTTGAATTCGCCTGCGCGCGCCGGATCAACACCGGTGGAATTCAGCGAATAGTTGATCGCTTCAAACCCAGCCGGGATTGGATCGGTCACCATCATGTACCAACCTTCGCGCGGTTGCTCAATCGTCAGTTTAACGCGGACAATGTCGCCCACCTTGAACGCCGTGAGTGTCTTGTCTGTTTTTGGATCAACATACTCGCGCCGCACCGTCGCGCCATCCAGCGATTTCGCCGCGCCCACCGAATCCGTGGACGCATAGTAGGAAAACTCAGAGGCGTAATATACATGCCCTTCACCACTTTTGGTCACGCGAATTGTATGCTCGCCCGGCGTTAAACGTAGCGCGAGCGTTTGCTGGCGCGCTATCGTTGCGCTGGTCACCACTTGCTTGCCCATGTCCACGCCATCTACAAAAAGCGTATACGTATAATTCTGCGCAAGTTCACCGGTCTGCGCCAGATAATCGGTGAGCGCGATAATCGTCTGCGCGGTTTCCTGGGTCGTGCGCCAATAGCCGCCCAGTCGGTTGAGCATCACGTACCGCACCGTCTTTTGCACCAGCGGCGATCCTGGGTCAAGCGCAAGGATCGCGCGCAACACCGTCGCGGTCGTGCGTCCGTTGCTCGGATAATACAGCCAGGTGCTATTATCTGCTTGCGCTTCTTCCCAGTGCGCGTGTTGGGTGGTCTCGATGGATTTCTTTTCAAGATCGACGACGATGGTTTTGGCGCTTGCGTCTTCGCCCAAGGCTTGCAACAATAACGCCAACGTTGCCCGCGAATAGATCGCCATCTTGTCTTGCTTGTCGAGCATCGCGCGCGCAAGCGCGGCATCGCCCTTGCCTGCTTCCGCCATGACATACGCCAGATACACTTTGAGATTGTAATCGTTCGTATCCATCAGCGGCGTTTGCAAATAATCCACCGCACGCTTGAGGGCATTGTCGTCCACTTGATACCCAGCTTTTTTCGCTTGCGCTAAACCATAGACCACATACGCCGTTTCATACGGTTGCGAATCGTCGTTCTCCCACCAGCCCCAGCCGCCATCGCCGTGTTGAAATGCGTACAACCGGGTCAGGCTATCTTCCACTTGCTTGGGCAACTCGGCTTGCACTTGCGCGTTCTTGATTCCAAGTTTATCCAGCGTTTGTTTGACGATGACATCCGGCAAAAAGCGGCTCATCGTTTGCTCAACACAACCATACGGATAGCCAGTCAGATATTGCAACGAATCTACGAGTCCCGCCGCGAGCGACGGCGACGCGGATAGTTTTAGATTGGCGAATGCCGCATCGCTTGGCACGGTCACCGTAAATTTTGTTTCAGCCTCGTCGAGTTGACCCGCGTTCGCGACCACCCGTTTTTCGCCGAACGGTTCGATCGGCAACGCGACTTGGACGGCATCACTCACACCAACCCCGCGCGCCGCAAGCGTGATCGTCGTCGAGAGGGGAATCGTTGCGCTCGGCACGTATCCTTTGGCAAGCGCGTCCGTTGACGGCACACTCACATTCCAATTCACCGTCGCCGATTGTCCAGCGCTGATCGTGACGGTGCGTGTAATCATTTGCGGCAAGATCAAATTCGTCGCGCTGATCGCAACGGTCACCGTTTGCGCCTGCTCCGTCGAATTGCGGACGATTGCACCCAGCGATATTTTGTCGCCGACGTTGACAAACCGTGGCAATACCGGGCGCACAATCAAGTTTTTGCTCACGAGCGTGTCCCCAGTTGCTCGACCAACCTGGGTTTGCGCTGTCACCCCATTCGCAATCGCCGTCCACGTCGTCAAATTATCTGGCAACTTGACTTGGATATTCGCGTTGCCACTGGCATCCGTCACAATCGCCGGATTCCAATACGCAATATCAGGGAAATCTTTGCGCGGTTCTTCGCCGCCGCCACCGCCGCCGCCAACGTCTTCGCGCTGATTCACGCGCGCCAGGTAGACCGTGAGCGATTGCGAGGTTTTTACCGCGAGATCGCGTTTGCCGTAAAAGCCCTGCGTGATGTCAGGTCCAAAATTGCTGGCAAGCGCAAGGACAGCCTTGTCCACAATCGCCAGCGAAACTTCGGCGCTCACCGGTTTGCCATTCGCGTCGCTAGTCTTGATCGTGTATGCCGCCTGGTCTTGCGGCGCGTACTGCGGCTTGACCGAAGCCACGCTGACATTCAAGTTTTTCGCGTTTGATACAACTTGGATATTTTCCAAGCCCATCTTGAAACTGGGAATGCCATCTGGAAAACCGCCTTGCGGGATCAGCACCACGCCCACATAGACATTTGGAAAGTAGCTCTCTGTGATCGGAATGTTCACCGTCGCGCTGTTTGAATCGAGCGCGACGAGTTGACGCGAAATGATCTTGCCGCGTTCAAGCGTTACGAGCGCCGTCGCTTTTTGATACGGCGATTGAATCAACACCTTCGCCACATCGCCGACCTGGTATGCTTTCTTGTCAAGCACCAGACGAATGCGATCGTTGTTATCGAATTGCCACGCCAGAAATTGGGTACGGTCACTCACCCAGAGCCAAGTTTCGCCCAGCACGCGATTGCCGCGCGCGTCCTGGCTTTGGGCATCCACGCGATACTCGCCGCCTTTGGGCGGCGTGAACGCCAACTGAAATTTACCGCCCGCATCCGTGGTCAAATCGCCGCGCTGAATTTCGGTTTTAATTTCATCGCACTTCCAAACCTTGCGGCCCTTGTCATCGTTCGCCTGATGACAATCCCAGTTGATCAAGTTGATCGTATAACTCGCGGGAATCTTGCCCAGTGGTTTGCCCAGCGTGTCGAGCGTTTGCACATCAAGGCGCGCTTCCTTGCCCTTGTCCGCCACATAATTCGTCGGCTTCATCCCAATATAAAAATTACCACGATGCACCAACGCCGTCGCAATCGCAGATTGCGGCTGATTCGCCTCATCTGTCACGGTTGCTTCCAGCGTATACACCTGACTACGTTCACTCTGCGTAATGTTCGCGGGAAGCTTGATCACGAGTTCGCCATTCGCGTTCAGCACCGCGTCATTCGACGAAATTTCTTTGCCGTAACCCCAGTATTGTTGCGCGCCAACACTCCCGAAATCGAAAGCACCGCCATTCCAATAAAAATAATAATCGTTTTGATAAAGCGTCCAATGCACTTGGCCACCCGCCACCCCACCGCCGAAAAAATAATCGGCGCGGATCGTGGCAGTCACCGTGTCACCATTGATGTAATCGGCGCGATCTGTTTTGACACTGACCGCGTATTCCGGTTTGCGATATTCTTCAACCTGGATCGCATTCGAATATTCTTCGTCGCCAATTTTCGCCACGATTTGATATGAACCTAGCCCAGCTTCAGGATTGATCGCAAACGAATCTGCCAGCGAGCCAAAGGCGTCGGTCGTCATCTTTTTATTGAACAAGACGCGATCTTGCCAGTCGCTCACCTTGACGCTTACTGGCGTGCCCGCCGGTGGTTGCGTGTATGCGCCATCATCGTCCTGGCGCACAATACCTTTGAAATACACCGTTTGCCCAGGACGATACAACGGACGGTCCGTGTAAATGTAGACGCGATAGGAATGTTTGATCGAATTCCATTGGTACGCAATTCCATCAAAGCGCCATGCTTCAATCCCTTGCGCCCACGAATCGCTTACGGCGGCGACATCGCCTTCCCGCACACCCACTACCGTGAGATCACCTTGCGTGGATTGAATCGCGCCATCGAACAAGCCATCCACGCCAGTCGCGCCAGTACCAACGCTTTCGCCTTTCGCATTGTAAAAGGTCAGCAATAATTTTTGGATCGGCGAGCCGTCCGCAATGCTCGTCGCCCAGACAAGGACTTGATCCGTCGTGCGCTTGAGCGTTAACGCGGTCTTGGTCGCCACCAGCACCTGGGTATCATTCACGCCTTCGGCTGATTTTGTGCTGAGATAATACACGCCCGCCGGAAGGGGATCGAGGTTGAGGTCTTGCGTCACATATTGATCGATTTTCGAGGGTGCGGCGAACGCCCAGGTTTTAATCGGATCGCCTTGCGGTTTGAACGTGCGCCAATTGTCATACGAATAACCCAGTGTTTTGATGTACGTCGCCGTGTCCAACTTGTAGAGCGCGGCAGTAATTGTCGAAACATTGACCGATTGCACGCGAAGCTTTGTCGGCTGGTCCGCGGTGGTCACGCCGTACCGCCCAACGTTGATGATCGCGAGATACGGATATTGTTGCGTGGTAGTGAATGACCAGGCAAAATCATTCGGCATGGCAAGATTGTATTTGGTGTCTTTAGCGCCGCTCGGCAAAAAGATTTTGTACGTCGTCGAAGGTTTGAGCGCGCCGCCGATGATGAGTTGATTGCCCTGCCAGGCAACTTTCATATTCGTGATCGGCGGATCCACTTTCAAGCGTTGCTCCACCGATGGCTGATCCATTTCGCGGTTAAATGTGATCGCAATGCGATCTTTGAGATACGCAAACTGCGCGCCCTGACGCGGCTCGGTTGCCACCACACTTGTCGGCGCAACCACGCTGAACGACCACGCAAAATCCTTATCGGCGCGGCGCATCAGCCAACTGCGCGCATCGCGCGTCACCGTGACTGTCACGGTTGTCGAAAGCGGAAACGATTCGGCGGGTGTAAACGTCGCGGTACGGCCGCTCCAATTCCACGCGCCGCGAATGTTCGGCGCGATCTGAATCGCCGTGTCGTTCGGCGACATCGGCGTGAGAAATGTGATGGTGATTGGCGTATTCGGCGCAATGTCTTTTGCCAATGCCGCTGGCGCAAAATCCAAAACCTGCGGCGCGCGCAACGGACGCAAGACCTCTTTCAGTCCTGCGGGCGCAACGCCACGCAACGCATTAGTGATCGGCGCATCAACTTCGGTAAATTGGAATAGCACACCACCGACACAGAGCAGGAGCAAAACAGGAACCGCGATCAAAATAATACGGCGCACGGTTTTAGGCGAGGACATTCATTACCTCATTTGCCAATTGCGCGATGCGAATTCCCAAGCCGGACTGACCCGTCTTGGTTCAGCGCACCGTCACTTGAAGATTGAAAATTTTCTGCGGTTGCACACCCTTTTCCCACGGACGCCAGTAGACCAACATGAGATTCGTTGTGCCAGAGTTCACCGCGGCGAAACGCAGGGTCTCGGTACCACCCGCGCCCGGTTGCGCTCCACGGTTTGAATCGGCGGCTTGAAACTCGGCGTCTCCGATCTGGCGAAGCACGTTTGGATCAACGTCAATCACTTGCCAACGATACCCTGTACTGGGATTCGATTCCAGCGTCACCGTCAACACTTGATCACGCGTCATCTCTTTCTGCGCGCCATTGGAGCTTGCGTCTACAGCAACCTCCGAGACGGTCAACGCGCCTGTAACCAGGACGACGGCAATCAACAAGCCAAGCCAATTTCTAAGCGAACCTAGTCCCCCAGTCATCATCGCCTCCTCGTTGAGCGTTCCCCCCGCTCACTTAAAGACGACGAGACCTCGATTAAAGTTCCACAAGGTTTATGCTTCAGCTAACACATAACCCAAGTCAGTTAGCACCTGACGCAAATCAACTGGCACCGGCGCGACAAAACTCATGGCGCGTCCGTCGCGCGGCGACGCAAAGGTAATTTTCCAGGCGTGCAAGAAATGGCGTGTCAGACCCAAAGTGTTTTTCGATTTGCCATAGAGCCCATCCGCGACAACCGGAAAACCGAGAAATGCCAGATGCACCCGAATCTGGTGTGTGCGCCCGGTTTGCGGCTGGGCTTCGATTAGCGTGTATTGACCGAGCGTTGCCAACGCGCGATAAACCGTCACTGACGCGCGCGTCTTGCCTTGTGTAACCACCGCCATCTTTTGCCGATGCTTGGGATCGCGTCCAATCGGCGCGTCAATCTTGCCGCGCGGCGGTGTCACCTTGCCTTCGACGAGCGCGAGATACGTTTTATGCACGCGCCGCGCCTTGAATTGCATTTGCAAGTCTCGCATCGCCGCGTCGTTTTTTGCAACGAGGATGATGCCGCTCGTGTCGCTATCGAGGCGATGCACAATGCCTGGACGCTCTTCGCCGCCAATGCTGAGATCGGGACAACGCGCGAGAATCGCGTTGACCAGTGTGCCATCCGCATGTCCTGCCGCCGGATGCACCACCATGCCCGCCGCTTTGTTGACCACGATCAGATCAGCGTCTTGATATAAAATGTCCAGCGGGATCGCTTGCGCTTGCGGCGTTGCCGGCGCCGGCGGCGGAATGCGCACCGTGATCGTATCGCCCGCTAGAATCTTGTAACTCGCTTTGCGCGCAACGCCGTCCACGCGAATTTCACCGTCGTCAATCAGGCGTTGCGCCGCCGCACGCGACAGTTCCGGCACATGCTCGCTAACATAGCGATCGAGCCGCGCGCCGGATTCAGTTACAACCAGAGTGTGAGCATAATCCATTTTACAAGCCGATGTCTGCCAAATAAAAACCCCAGCGTTGCTGGGGCTATTCGTTGCCCGCCGATTCTGACCGATCGTGCGGTTCTGGTGGAAGCGCTGGTATTGGAACGGAAGGCGCGTCGGTCGCCAGAGCCGGGGTTGCTTCGGTGGGCTTGGGCGACGTGCGCCACAGATGCAACATGAGCAAAATCACGCCGCTGACAATCGCTAAATCTGCCACGTTAAACACCGGGAACGAAATCGTTGGAAAAATCCCAGTGTAGAACAAATCGGTGACTGCGCCAAAGCGCACCCGATCCATCAGATTACCAATCGCGCCGCCAAGTTGCAAACCCAGCGACACGCGCACAATCCATTGTCCGGTTGGAATGGAACGATAATACGCCACGATGACGACCGAGACAATCAGCGCCACAA
>JBBIUF010000040.1:29026-34436 GCA_037440365.1 Chloroflexota bacterium | reverse complement strand
ACCGACAAGTTTACGTACAAATTTGTTGACCCGCAAGCGGATCCGCAAATTGCGGATCAATACAAAGTGCAGTTTGACGGCACGGTGGTATTTGAACGCGGCACGCGGCGCGAAAATGCGTTGCAAACCGACGAGTCCAGTTTCACGAATGCGATTCTCAAGGTTTCGCAAGACCAACAGCCGACGATCTATTTCACGACGGGACATGGCGAGCATAGCCCGGACGATTCGAGCGCCAATGGCTATGATCTGATGAAGGGCGCTATGGAAGCCGAGAATTACAAAGTGGCAACGCTTGATCTGAAAACGCTGACGGATACCTTGCCCTCGGATATTACCGCGCTCATCATCGCCGGTCCGCACCAGCCGTTTGATCCGCGCGAAGTCCAAGTGATTCAGAACTATCTCGACAAAAACGGGCGCGTGCTGGTGATGGTTGACCCGCAGATGAATACCGGCTTGGACGATTTGCTCAAGAGCTGGGGCATTACAGTGAATAACGATATCGTGATCGATCCGAAAAACGGTTTCTTTGGGCAAGCCCAGGTGCCGGTGATCAACACGTATCAGAATCATCCGGTGACCCAGGACTTGACTGGGCAAAGCACATTTTTCCCCGGCGCGCGTTCATTGGCGGCGTCGGCGGGCGTGACGCGCACCGTGACGCCGCTCTTTGCGACGAGCGATGCTAGTTGGGGCGAGACGGATTTGCAGTCCGTGATCAGCAAGACGCAAACGTTTGATCCGCAAAAGGACATCAAAGGTCCGCTCAACCTGGCAATTGCGGCGGAAGCATCCGGGACGCAACCGGCGCGCTTGGTGGTGGTGGGGAGTTCGGCGTTCATCACCAATGGCACACTGACTGCGCGGGTAAATGTGAGCGGACAGGCGCAAGCAATCCAATCGGGCAATGGCTTGTTGTTTGGCAACGCGTTGCACTGGCTTGCCGGCCAGGAAAATTTGATTGCGATTCCACCCAAAGCGGCGGACACGCATCCGATGATCTTGACGAACGATCAATCACTCTTTATCTTGTGGTCGAGCTTGTTGTTGATCCCGATCATTATCTTGATCGTGGGCGCACTCGTCTGGTGGAGGAGGCGGTAAATTGAAACCGCGAAATACGTTGATCCTTGTCGCGATCTTTGCGGCCCTGCTTGGCTATCTTTATTTTGTCGAGCTGAACAAAACACCGGACCAAATTTCGCAGGCGCTGGGCACGCCGACCGCGCGCGTGCCTCAAGCCCTGTTCCAACTGAACGTGGACGACATGACCCAAGTTGATCTCACGGACTTGCGCGCGGGGCGGCAAGTTCAACTCAAGCGCGCCAACAACCAATGGCAGGTCGTCAAGCCCTTGGCGAAACTGGCGAGTGATAGTGAGGTGGTCACGGCGCTTGGTGAGTTTGCCGCGCTGAAATATACGCGGGTGTTGACGAACGTGACCAACCTGGGTCAATATGGTTTCATCACCGCGACGCTCGAAGCGCGGGTCACGTTGAGTAACACGCAATCGTATGCGCTGACGGTAGGTAACAAAACGCCAGACGGCAGTTTTTATTACGTCGTCTACACCGGCGATACCTCCCGCGTGTTCTTGGTGAGCACGACAACCATTGACACGCTCCAAGCCTGGTTCGATGCGCCGCCGTATGAACCCACGCCCACGCCAACGTTCACGCCGACGCTACCCGTCACGCCGACGGTTGAAGCAACGCCGCCGGTGACCGCAACCACGGTGATCACAAAATAGTTTGAGTAGGGGCAAGGCATGAATGTCTTGCCCCTATTTTTGTTTCGACTATACTTGCCTGTATCTATTTGTGGCGGAGGTTTCCTCATGGTTTCCAGTTCAACCATCAAACGCATTGCGATCAGCACGGGCGGCGGCGACGCACCAGGTCTAAACGCGGTCATTCGCGCGACCGTGCTTTCGGCGCTCAAACGCGGCTGGGAATGTTACGGCATCCGCGACGGCTACAACGGTTTGATGTTGCCGGAGCAATACGTCGAAGGCGGCTTGATCCGCTTGACGCGGGAACGAGTCAGCGGCATTACGCATCTGGGCGGAACAATTCTTGGCACGACAAATCGCAACAGCCCGCTACACTATCCGATCCAGGACAAGGATGGTAACCTTCAATACATTGATCGATCCGATGAACTCATCCGCAGTTTTATGATCCATCACCTTGACGCGCTCGTCACGGTGGGCGGGGATGGCTCGCTCGGCATCGCGCAAGTGCTTGCCGAAAAAGGATTGCGCGTGATCGGCGTGCCAAAAACAATTGACAACGATCTCGACAAAACGATCATCACGTTTGGCTTTGAAACGGCGGTTGCGTTTGCAACCGAATGTCTGGATCGTTTGCACAGCACCGCCGCCTCGCATGGGCGTATCATGGTCGTCGAAGTGATGGGACGCTACGCCGGATGGATTGCGTTGAACGCCGGTGTCTCTGGCTCCGCCGACGCAATCTTGATCCCGGAAATTCCTTACGACATCGAGTCGGTGGCTAACAAGGTCAAAGAGCGCGAAGAGTCGGGTTCCAATTTTACGATTGTTGTGGTAGCAGAAGGTGCGAAACCCAGAGGCGGCGAAATTTCTGTGCGCGAAAAACCAATCGGCGGCGCGGAACGGTTGGGCGGCGTTGGCGAAAAAGTGGCGGCGGAATTGCAAAACCTGACCGGCAAAGAATCGCGCACGGTCGTCCTGGGTCATCTCTTGCGCGGCGGCTCGCCCACCGCATCCGATCGGCTGGTCGCGTTGCGTTTTGGCGCGGCGGCAGTGCGCGCGCTCGAAGAAGGTCAATCTGGGATCATGGTTGCGCTCGATCCGCCGAATGTTAATTATGTGCCGCTCGCGGACGCGATGCGACGGATGAAGACCGTCCCGCTCGATTGCGATACGATCCTGACCGCGCGCGATATGGGAACTTGTTTCGGCGATTAAATGGGAGCTTGCGGTGATTGATTCGTATTCTACCGTTGTGTTCGATGTTGGCGGCACGCTCTTGCATTTTGATTTGGATGCGCTCGCGCGCGCGTACATTGAAACGGCGGCGATGGATGATGTCGCGCTGGATGCGGCGGCGACGCGCGCGATGGTTGCCGAACTGGAACGCGAATTGCCGACGCGCCAAAAAACGCGTGTGGTGAGTTTAGAGCGCGACAACGGCCAGGAATTTTGGGAAACATTTTATACCGATGGTTTTCGGCGGCTCGGCGTTATGCGCGATGTGTCTGCGGCGGCGGCGATCATCCGCGCGCGTTTTCAACGCGCCGAATTTGAAACCATGTTCGCGGATGTTTTGCCGACGCTGGACGCGCTCGCGGCGCGCGGTGCGCGGTTGGGCATCCTCTCCAATTTTTCGGCGAACCTTGAAAATGTGCTGCGCCAAGTTGGGGTGCATCACTACTTTGCGTTTTTTGTCGTTTCTGCGCTTGCCGGGGTTGAGAAACCGGACGCGCGCATTTTCGATCTTGCGGTGCGCGCCGCGCAATGCCCGCGCGCGCGGATGGTCTATGTTGGCGATAGTATTTTTCACGATATTGACGGTGCGCGGAACGCCGGTCTTGCCGCGGTGCTGGTTGATCGCGAAAATCAACATGCTGATTTTTCCGGCGCGCGCGTGCGTGATCTACGCGAACTGGTGAAATAAAAAACGCGATTCGCCAAACGTGAATCGCGTTACGCCAAATCGAGCGGCGGGATTATCCCGCCGCTATTTTTTTAGGGCCACAAGTTTCCGCCGCCGGTTGAGGTGGCGCGCAGGGCGAGTGCAAAGATCGTGAATGAGACCACCGCATAGATCGCCGCTTCCTTGCGTCCGGTGCGCGCATGGGTGTAGACATAGGTGCCGGGGTAGGCGAGCGCAACAACCACGCCGTAGAGAAAATGGAGCAAGTCATGCGGCATTGCGCCCGAGACGACGAGTACAATTCCCAGGATGCCTTGCACGATCATCAATAATTCGCCAATGGCTACCGCGCCCCAGTAACTTGGGCTGACGCCTTGCTTGCGCATAAAATCCCAGCTCGCCCACACGCCGAGCGCGAACACAAACATCAACAATGTTCGCGCAAAACCCGCATGAATGACTGCCATCGGTTGCTTCCTCGCGTGCTGAATTGAGAACGTCCGCATTTTATTCGAGTCACAGGAATTTGCAAGCGGCTGAGCGCGCGCGGCAAAATAAAATGTCCGCTCCGATAATCTATCGGAGCGGACATCGTTGCAAGTTCTAGTGCGCCGCACCATCTTTTTGCGCTGGCACAATTTCGACGATCAATTTTTGGAAATGACTGTTCGGTGCAAAACTGGGATTGGTCGCATACACCAGTTCGACGATCTTGGCGTCCACGCGGATGGATTGCGTTTCGAGGTGCAACACTTTGTCTTTTTCCGCTAACAAAGCTTCCCCTTTGGGCGCGAGCTTGGTGCGGAGTGTCGGATCGTTGAATGCATATTCGCTCATCAAAATTTGTGTCACGGTGCGCACATCGGCTTTGTCGAATAGCCAGAGATCGAACGCGGTCACTTTATCGGGCTTGCCTTCGCCGATCGTTTCGGAAATGCCCATGCCGCATTCGCCGAGAAATTCACCGCGCGCGGTTTCCAAACTGTACGACGTGTCATAATTGTCGTTGCCGAGCGTGTATTGCGGCACAAAGTGACCTAATCCACCTGGGCTAGTGGTTGCCGCGGGACTGACCGCAACGGGCGTTGGCGCGGCAACGTTGCGTGGTTGCGGCGCGTTGGGTTTTGGCGCACTGGCTAAAGGTGCTTCTTGCGCTGTTGTGGTGGCGGCACGCGGTTTGCGCATACCAGGCAAGACGCGGAGGATGAAAATTGCGGCGGCGGCCAAAACTAGTATGGCGACAACCGCCAGCAACGTGAGTCCGATGGGACCACTTAACAGATTGGCGCTGCCGGAGGAGGTTGGCACAGGTGTGCTAGCGGCTGATGGTCGGCTGGTTGCGCCCGGCGCGGGTGTTCCAACTGCGCTTGGCGCGCCGCCGCCCAGACTGAGCGCATTCGCGAATTTGGTGACGCGGTCGGCTTCTAACGGACGATTCGCGGTAGCGTAATTCTTGGACATGGTGGTGAGAATTTGTGATACTTCGGCGTTTGACAATCCCTTCAAACGCGATTGCGCCAAGGCAAGATCGCCGTTGAGATAGTACGAATCCACTGCGGCGGCAACGTCGCTTGTGCTGGGCTTGAAATCTACGGTAAACCAGCCCAGGGTCAACCCAAGTCCGAACCCGATCACGAGCAAAAGGAGTGCGCCTACTGGAATCAACCAACTCCGTTGTTGTAGCAATCCGACGATGCTTTTCATCATGCCTCCCGATTCGATGCGAACCGTCTGGTTCGTGCGCGCCACCCTGCGCGCGGCTTGTGTAA
>JBBIUF010000040.1:0-29016 GCA_037440365.1 Chloroflexota bacterium | reverse complement strand
ATCACAATTTTTGCGGGGATTCAAGAGTAAAGGCAAAGCATTTTTCAGAATCTCGAAAAATGCTTTGCTGGGTGGGTTAGATTTTGATGATCGCGTCCTTGAGTTCCTTGGGAGCTTGGGTCAGAATGTCCGTGCCGTTGGCTTGGATGACGACAATATCTTCAATGCGGACGCCGCCCCAACCGGGGATGTAAATGCCTGGCTCGATTGTGAGCGTCATATTGGGTTGATACACTTCTTTGCTTAATTTGCTTGCGCGCGGTCCTTCATGCACCGCCAGCCCAACGCCATGCCCCAAGCCGTGTCCGAATGTGCTTCCCCACTCGGTTTTTTCGATCACGGCGCGCGCATACGCATCCGCGCGTTTGCCCTTGATTCCCGCTTTGGTTTTCTTTTCGGCGGCTTTCTGCGCTTTGAGTACCGTTTCATACACTTGCTTGAATTTTTCATCCGCTGTGCCAAGCAAAATGGTGCGCGTCATATCGGAATTGTAATGGTCAATGCGACAGCCAATATCCACCACGATGGGCTCGCCGCGTTGGAATTTGCGGTCGCCGGGAATGGCGTGGGGCAGTGCGCCGTTTGGTCCTGATGCGACGATCAGATCGAACGCGATCTTGTCTGCGCCGTGTTCGCGCATATACGATTCGATCACCCATGCGCCTTCTTTTTCGGTCATGCCAACTTTGACGACGGCGCAGAAATGCGCAAAGGCTTCGTCGGTCAATTTGACCGCGCGTTTGATCGCGTCCAATTCCGCGGGTTCTTTGACGATGCGCAGCGCTTCGACTAGACCATCGGTGGGTTTTAGCTTAAATCCCGCTTTCCGCGCCGCTTTCGTCCACTCTTTGAGCGTAGCGACGGTAAGGTAGGTTGCTTCATAGCCCATTACTTTAGGTTGGGCTTGCGTCGCAAATTCGCCAAACGCTTTGGTGCGGTCGTACCCGGCTTGATACAATTTGAAATCGGGTGCGCGTAGTTTCACATCTTCATAATAGCGCGAATCGGTCGAGATCCACGCCGCATCCGCCGCGATGAGCGCGGTTGCATCCAGATATTCGCCGCCGCCAAAACCGGAAAGGTAGAGCAAATTGTCTGGGCGCGTGACGAGCAAGCCGTCCAAGCCCTGCTCGACAAGTTTCGCGCGCAAATTGGCTAGCCGTTGATTCATTGTTCGCTCCTTGTTGTTCAAACTGACGGCATTATACCGCGATTTGCGTGACGCGGCAAGGCAATGCCGGGCGGTACGTTCCGATGCCAGGTTGACTGTTTCGGTTTCGTTGGGTTACTTTTTTACCGAGGTGGTTTGTACCCTGCTCGGCGCATTGCCGCTCGCTTTGAGCCGGAACAAATCGGCGGCGAGGCGTTGCAAGTCCGCGGGGCGGCCACCGCTGGCTTTGATCAAATCCATGATCTCGGCGTCGCTGAAATGGATGCCGGTCCACTGCAAGCGTTTGTGGATAAACTCTTCACATTCCATTGGCGAAAAGGGCGGCAAGTCGCATCGTGCAAAATAACTGTGCAAGGGCAAGCCGATGCGGTTGACGAACACGGATTCGGGCGGCATGGTGGATGCCACGCAGAGCGAGACGGTCTGGCTTTGCATATGCGTGGCGAGTACCGCAAAGAACGCTTCTTCGTTAAAGGGTGGCGCGGCAAAATGCTCCCCGTTGTCAATGAACACGACGAGCCGTTGCCGCCACAGTTTCAACTGCTTGGCAAAATCGCGGAGACTGTAATTGGTGGTGGTCAATTTCATGCCCGAATAAAATTCGGCGATCAGTTCGTCGAGCGTGTGGAGATCGCGCAAGTCGATAAACCAGGTCTGCGCGTCGCGTTCGGCGTGGCGATAGTTGCGGAATAGCACCGTGAGCAGGGATGTTTTGCCGGCGCGCGGCGCGCCCAGGAGCGCGACATTTGATTTGCCGCGCAAGTGTTGTACCACCGTGCGGATCGTTTCCGTCCGTCCGAAAAATTGTTCGCCTACCACGCGCCCACTGATACGAAAAGGCGTGTCATTCATTCTGCGCTCCCTCCATCAAACTACCAAGCCGGCGCCAGCGGTCGCGCGGCACGCATAAATTTGCGGCACATGACCGCTGCGTGCGTGATAATCGCGCGTGACGTTCGCGACAAAATCAGTCACCGCGTCATTGGCGACGAGGTTGACGGTACAGCCGCCAAAGCCTGCGCCGGTGAGCCGCGCGCCGAGACAACCGGGTTGGTGTCGCGCGATTTCCACCATTGTGTCCAGTTCCGCGCAACTGACTTGGAAATCGTCGCGGAGACTGGCGTGTGAGGCATCCATGAGTTTGCCTAGGGTGACGAGATCGTGATGCTGTGCCGCGTTCACCGCGTCCAACACACGTGCATTTTCAGTGATGATATGGCGCGCGCGCTTGGCAACGTTCAGCGGCAGTTCACTTGCAAATGGCGCAAACTCGGCGGGCGACACATCGCGCAACGCGCGAATGGGTTGACCAATTTTGGCGGACAATAGTTGCACGGCTTGATCACATTCCGCGCGGCGCGCATTATATTCGGAATCCACCAAGCCGCGGCGTTTCATCGTATCGCAAACGATGATGCGCGCATCGGGCGGCAGTGGTACGGCGCGATAGGTGTAATCGCGGCAGTCAATCAAGAGCGCGTGATCGGCGGTGGCGAGCGCGGAAATAAATTGATCCATGATCCCGCTTTTCACGCCGACAAAATCGTTTTCCGCTTTTTGGCAGAGCCGCGCCAGCGTTACCTGGTCGAGCGCGAATTTGCCGAATACTTGAAACAAGGTCGCCGCGGCGACTTCTAGCGCGGCAGAGGACGACAAGCCAGAGCCGCGTGGCACATCGCCATGAATCATCACGTCGAGACCCGGGAGCGCAAGTCCGTGTGCTTGCAACGCCCACGCCACGCCGCGAATATAATTGCTCCAACGATGCGTCGCGTCATGCGCGATGGGCGCGTCCAGCGTGAACTCGGCGCGCGCGCCGTCAAATTCCAGCGCGATCATATGCACGGCGCGATCCGTTCGCGCGCGCGCGGCAAGTTGCACCTCGCGATCAATCGCCATCGGCAAAACAAAACCATCGTTGTAATCGGTGTGTTCGCCGATCAAATTCACGCGCCCCGGCGCGCGAATAATGTGCGTGGGGGGCGCGCCAAACGCGCGGGCAAATTCTGCGCGGATTGTCTCTGGGTTTAACATACCAGCTCTGCCTCGAATGGAAGGTCCTGAACCAATTCAATTATCGCCGAAATCGCCGCGAATGCAAAATAAAAATGCGCGGCGCAGAACAAATTCCGCGCCGCGTGGGCGAGCCACCCGCAAAAAAATCGGCAGGGATGGTTCGGCAAACTAGCCGCCGAGATTTACGCCCAGCAAGCGCCCGATCCCGAAGGTGATTGCCGCCGCGAGCAAACCAAAGATCACTTGGCGCATGCCGGAGAACAGCACCGAGCGTCCAGTGAACAGCGTGATGAATGCGCCGATGACGAACAAGCCAATGGCGCTTGAGATAAGACTGACGACGATAGCCAGGGTGCCTTGCAAGAGAGCGAATGCGATGACTGGGACTGCCGCGCCGATGGCGAATAGGAAAAAGGATGCGATGGCGGCTTCCCAAGCCGAGCCGCCCAGTTCGGCGGGGTCAATACCCAGTTCTTCGCGTGCCAGCGTATCAATGGCATTCTCGCGGTTACTGAGAATTTGCTTTGCCATTTGCCGCGCCGATTTTTCTTCGATGCCGCGCGCCTGATAGATCAACGCCAGCTCTTCGACCTCTTCTTCGGGCGACGCGGCGATCTCTTCTTTTTCGAGCCGGATTTGTTTTTCGAACAGCTCGCGCGATGATTGCACGGACAACCACTCGCCTAGCCCCATCGAAAATGCGCCCGCGAGTAGTCCAGCCAAGCCAGTGACGAGAATGTTTCTGCCCGCCAAGTCTGCGCCGACGACGCCCATCACCAAACTCATATTGGACAGCAAGCCATCGCTCGCGCCGAGGACTGCCGCGCGCAACGCATTGCCGCCTGGTGTGCGGTGGCGTCCTTCGAGTTGTGCCACTTCACTGCCTTGCATCCCGCCGGTAATTTGCTTGAGCAACCGCGCGTGTGATTGTTCATCGCCTACCAACTCACCCGCGTCGCCGCTTGCGGCATACTTGTCCGAGTTGACTTGCTCCATCGTCGCTACGGTCGGCAAAACGGCTTGCACGCCAAAGCGTTTCGCCATCCAACCCAAGGTGTGCGTGCGCCACGAGGGATGAAAGACGGGTAACGCACCGCCCGCTTCCTTGATTTTTTTTGCCCATGCTTCCACGTGTCCGCGTTCGTTCGCCGCGAGCCGCCGGTACACTTCGGCGATCTTTGGATTCTTTTCGACGCCGGCGAGGATTTCGTACAACGCCACGCCGTTCAATTCATCGTCCCAGTTTTCAAGATAACGTTTGGTGTCATTGCCCATTGCGAATCCTCCAGATTAAACGCCATCTGTTTGCTCAATTTCGAGCCAATAGATTATACACAGGTCATTCTATTCGCGCAATGCGTTTTATGTCAGCGGGGGTAATTGCATTGGCGCGCGCACGCGGATCGCGGCAGGTCCCGCGAGCGGACATTGATATTCGCAGATGCCGCAACCGATACACAAATCGTGAAGCACGCGCGGCCGTTGCAGACGCACGGTCTTGCCGTCCGGGGTGATCACATCCACGCGATCGAGCCGCACAGCTTTTTCCGGCACGGGACACATTTCTTCGCAGACGACGCAGGGACGATCCATCGCCCAGGGTATGCAACGATTCTGATCGATATACGCCGTGCCGATCATTTGTTTGCGTTTGTCGTCGAGCGCAAGCGCGGGGATGGCGTGCGTGGGACAAATTTGTCCGCAGGCAGTGCACGCATAATCGCAATAGCCGAGACGCGGCACCAGCAGAGGTGACCAGAATCCTTCGAAGCCCGCTTCGAGCAAGCTGGGTTGTATTGCGCCGGTGGGACAAATTTTGGAGCACTCGCCACAGCGAATACACTTGGCGAGAAAATCATTGGCTTGCGCGCCGGGTGGTCGCACGAGAAATTCATAATCGCGCTTTGCCGCTGGCTCGATCCGCAACAGCGCAACCCCTGCCACGCTCGCCGCCGCGCTTGCCAAAAATTGTCGCCGCGATAAATTCACTGTTGCCGATTCGGTCGCGCGTCCACCGCCAAACGTGATGCCGATGACGGACTCGGGACACGCGGCGACGCAATCCATACACACGACACATTCCGCCGAATCTACCGTAAAGCCGTGCTTGGTGACGGCGATTGCGCCGGTGGGGCAGACGCGCATACATGCCGCGCAATGACTGCAATCCTTGATCGCGCGCGGACGGAGCCAGGATATTTTGGCGAACAAGGCATAGATCGCGCCGAGCGGGCACAGCGCGCGGCACCACAAACGCGGCGCGACCCAGTTGAGCGCGATCACGGCGGCAAATGCCAGCGCCAGCATCCATCCGAGTTGGTCAAAGGTTTGTTGGGCGGGGAGGATCGTGCCGCGAAAATTTTGTTCGATCCAATCAAACGCTGGGGCGATCGGTGCAAGCGGGTACACCATGGCTTCAATGCCGCCGAGGATGACGTTAAACGCGGGAACCAGCGCGCCGCCAAACGCGCGGTTCAATAATGTGATCGGATCAAGAATCAGCAATGACAGGTTGCCCAGCAAGGCGGCAACGCCGATCATGATCAGCACACTATATTTGACGGCGCGGAGCGCGCGCGCGGTTGGTACAATTTTTTGCGTCTGGGGCGTGAACCAATCCAGGATCGCGCCGAGCGGGCAGAGCCAGCCGCACCACGCGCGTCCGAATACCAGCGCCAAGGCAATCGCCAATATCGCGATCAGCAACGTCGGCACGATCACGCGCCCGGCAAGCATTGCGCTCAACGCGATGAGCGGATCAAGCCGAAAGTACAAGTCCAATGGGACCAGCGCCTCAAACCCGCGATACGTGAGCAGGGCGAGCAGAAAAAACAAGCTAACGCTGATGATTTGCGAAATTTGCCGTGCGTGTTTCCAGTGAAGACTAGGCATCTTGACCTTGACCGCTTACGCGGCTATTTCTTTGATCGTCAACTTGTCGAAATCGTACCGCCCCAGACCCATCTCCGCGCCGAATTTGATATAGCCAATGTCTTGCGGTTTCTTTTTGAAAAAAAGTTGCGTTGCGTAGGCATCGGTTGCCACCGGATCATGGCTGGCAATGAGCGTGTTGGCTTGCATCACATAATCGAGACTGCCGCCGGTGGGGCCGTTGCGCGTTAGCACGCGCACCGCGTCAATGAGGTGGAGCGTGGGCTTGATGACGGTGCTGAGATCGGCGATGCGTTGATCGAGCGCGGTGTGAATTGCGTTGCGATTGGTGATGATACCCATCAACCCTTTCAGCGCCAGCGTCACTTGCGCCGACCCGTGTTGCTTGGCAATCGGCACATTGATCACAACATCGGCTTTCAAAATCTCTTGATAGATTTGGCAGGCTTTGAGACTGCGCCCGTTGGGGAGTGGCACGTCAATATATTTGGCGTTCGTCATAATTTCCATTTGCCCGCCCGCTTTTTCCACCGCGTCGCGGATGCCAGATTTTTTATACGCTTGCACAGCCGTTCCGGAAAACGCTTGGTCCATCACGCGCACGCGCTTGGCTCCGGCTTGCAAACACAAGGTGACCAATTCGGCAAGCACATCGGGATTCGTCGTCGTCGCATATTCAGGACCGTAGGAATCGTTGCAGATATTGGGCTTGAGGATCACCTCATTCCCAGGTTTGACGAATTTGCCAATGCCGCCGAGTGCATCCAGTGCGGCGCGCACCATTGCGCCGGGAACAGTGCCGCGCGCGACGACCAGGTAGGGTGTGCCTGCCGTTGGCGGCACAGGCGTGGCGGTCATTGCAACGGTTGCTTGCGCGGTTGCGCTTGCTTGCGCGGTTGCGCTTGCTGGCGCGGTGGCACTTGGCACGATCGGGGTGGTTGTGCTGGTTGCGAATAGCGTCGTTGGCGATGGGGGACTGCACGCGGCAAGCGTACTGCCACCTGCTAACGTTAGCGCATAGATCATCGAACGGCGAAGAAATTCGCGGCGTGTCAACATACTCGTACCTCCAAAAACATACTCGCATCATACACGCGGCGTGTGATGATGCGAGTCCAAAGCGCGTTCAATTTTGGTTACCGAAAAAAAGAGCAAGCGTACAATCGGCTTGCACTATGATCATGCTTTGACCATCCACCACCACGCCAGCGCGATCCCGAGCGCCGCACCGACAAAGACTTCAATCGGGGTATGCCCGAGCAGTTCGCGCAACCTGGTTTCGCTGATCGGATGCCCTTGAAACAATTCGTCAATGATTTGATTGAGGATGCGCGCTTGGATGCTCGCCGCGCGCCGCACGCCTGCGGCGTCATACATCACGACGACGGCAAGCACCATGGAGACGGCAAAGAGAGTTGAAGCCGTGCCATCGTGGATCGCGATGGCAGTGGCAAGCCCGCAGACGGTCGCCGAATGGGACGAGGGCATCCCGCCTGCGCTTGTGAGCAAACGCAAATTGAGTCGGTGTTTGACGATGAGTTCGATCACGACCTTGAGCATTTGCGTAATCGCCCACGCGACAAAGGTCGCTTGCGCGACGCGGTTATTGAGCAAATCGTTCACAATGGGCTAGTCTTCCTCAAAATCTTGCGTGGTCAGATCAGTGCCTTGCGGGACCAATTCCTTGATCCGCAATTCGGCTTGGTCAATCAACACGCCGCATTGCTGTGCCAATTCCATGCCGCGTTGAAACAGCGCCAGCGCGTCGTCGAGCGGCAGATCACCGGCTTCCATCTTGGCAACTGTCGCTTCGAGTTCGGCATACAATTGTTCAAACGATTTTTCTTCTTTCAAGGTTTTCGGTTTCGCCATTTCGCTTCCTGTCGAATTATTTGATCACTTTGCGCGCGGCAAGCCGTCCCAGCTTGACGGCAACGTTGACGCCGGGCAGAACGGTGCCAATGGCATCCGCGCCAATATCGAATAGCGCGTCGTTCTCCAACACGCTTACTACTTTTTTCTTCAACTCGCCACTCTCGGCTTTGAACTCGCCGGTCAGTCCGTCAAAGTCGAGCACCTGTTTCTTGTCTTTGGCTGGCCAATGGTATTCGATGGCAAACACAGGATGATAGTACAGGATCAAGTGTTCTACGTCAATTCTCTCTTCGTGGATTTTGTCGGCTTGGAACGTTTTCATCAACGCGGTCACCAGTTTGCGGACGACGAACGAGCCGCGCACTTCGGGCGCAATGACCAGCGTGCCGTCCGCGTTCAAGGCGGCGATTTCGGTGACCGGGTTTTTGAGTGCGGTGAGATGCTTTTCGAAATTTGCCGCGTTGCCCTTTTGGGCATCCAGGATCATTTCTTGCCGCGATTCTTCGATGCAATGCGCGATCGCATCCAGCGTCACGTTGCGTTGCGTGGCCGCGAGATCATTGCCATAGAGGTTGATGGATTGCACTTCGGGCGCAACTTCCACGTGATATGTTTGGCGGCGATCATACACATAGCGCGCGGTCGCCGCGCCGAACCAAAATGGTTCCAAGCGTTTTTGCGTGGTGGTGATCACAATATCTTCCAACTTGGGACGCTGGATCAATTTTGCCATCTGTCCAAAGGCGTCGAGGCGTTTGGCGAGCGCCTTGTCGTGAATTTGCTCCGCTGTAAATGCCGGTTGCAATTCAATGATCTGCTCGTCGCCGAGATTAATTTCCATTAGGCTTTGCGCTCCGCTTGGATCGCCGCGCGTAACAGCCAGACCACGCCAATGGCGATCAAGAGTAAGGGAAAGACCGGTAGATCAAATTTAAGGTTGAGCAGATCGCGCGCCAGATCCGCACCGCCAAACAACAGCGCCATCGCGCCGAGAAAAGTGGTAAAGCCGCTTGGCGGAATGTGGCTGAGATAGCGCGCGAGATTCAAACCGAGCAAAATCACGCCAACGGCGAGCGTGCCGACGCCATTGGGCAAAGCATTGAACAAGCCGGTCAAACCAAATACGATAAAGAACGCGCCCCATGCAATTGCTTCATAGCGTTTGTTCAGTGCGCGCGGATCATTCATCTGCCAACTCCTTTACTCAATCTGTTTGCGTGGTGACCGCGGGGACAGCAATGCGCCGAGCAAGTAATGCGCCGAGCGCGATCAACACCAGCGGCGTTACAAAATTCGCGCCCAGGGCGGTGCCGCATAGCGCAAACATTAACGCAAAAAAGAGCGCTCTGGTACGGCTAGTGTACATCAATACGACGCCAGTCGCAAATGCGAGCGCCGGGAATAAATAACGCGGTGAGCCAGGGCGCTGGCTTGCTACGTAAAACCAGGGAGCGTAAAAGCGACCGCGCTGAGGATTAACGCAATGCCAGTTCTGTCGCCGAGCGTCAACGCGAGCCAATCGTTGGTGACGAGCAACAGCCATCCAC
Source organism: Chloroflexota bacterium (assembly GCA_037440365.1). Classification (GTDB taxonomy): domain Bacteria; phylum Chloroflexota; class Anaerolineae; order UBA4142; family UBA4142; genus JBBIUF01. The sequence continues at coordinate 19,515 of JBBIUF010000040.1, read as the reverse complement.
CCAGGACGCTGATCAAGCCGCCAGTCGAAATTTGAGCGACGCGCCTAGTCACCTCATTGTGGAATAATTGAAATCACGACTGAACTGATCAACCCGCCGATGCCTGACAGGGCGAGCAACTTGAGTTTGGAGATGCGCCACGCGCTTGCGCCATGCGCGGCGGACAAGGCGATGGCGATCAGCGCGACGCCATAAACCCAAAATGCCATCGCAAGCCACACGCCGCCATTTGGAATGGTATCGGCCAAGAGCGCAAGCGCGTGGCATGGCGCAAAGGCAAGCATACTCAAATAGGCTTGCGTCGCAAATTCGCCGTGTCCGCCCCATTGTTGCGCGATGGCGAATAGAAAAGCTTGGGTCGCGAGGAACGCGATGACCAGTCGCAGGGGCGTCATTATCGAATCGGCTACGACATCGGCAAGCGCGCCATTCGCGAACAACACATTGAGCGTGCCGCCGAGGAATCCGGCGCACGCGCCAATTGCGACGGTGCCGATAATCGCGCCGCCGAGCGTTGCCGTTGCGCGCGCGGCTTGAAACGCGGCGAGCGAGGGGTGGGTGAAGGTACGCCACAGGTCACGGCGTATCATTGCCGTGCCGCCGCGAAAATAAAAACCGCGATTACGCTACAAGGCAGTTGCGGAATCGCGGCACGTATGACGTTCGATTGGCTCATGGCACTCCCAACGCCATAGCGTAAAGAAAACCAGGTCGCAGACACGCTATCCGTGACCTGGGGCGGGTTATGGATTTTTTTGCTGATTTTGTTGAATCGCGGCAAAAATCAATCCGCCAATTGCGCCAAGAATCGCGGCGAAAATGATCGAACCAAAAATACCGACAAATCCAAAGACGATGGGCACGACGACGGCTGTTATATCTGGGTTGGAACCGGACGTCGCGGCGAATGCGCTGAAGAAGAGTGTGTTGCAAATGTTAACGAACCAACCGACGACACCGGCAATCACGCCCGCGATTGCGCCTGCGATTGCGCCATCCAGCGCGCCTTGCTGAATCGTCTGTGTCGCGCCCTGCGCTTTGCCCCACATCACCGCAAGCACCCCGCCGACAGCATACACGATCCACGTAATGGGTGAGATCAAACACGCGATCAGCCCACCGAGAATCGGAATAATGCCGATCAACGCAATGACGCCGCCTATGATACCAGCAATGATGCCGGCGCGGACGATGTATGGTTTGAAATAGTTACCCATGTTGATTTCCTCCCCTGAGATTTTTGGATTGACGTTTCAATCCGCGCGCATTATAACACGACCAAACCAAAAATCAATGGGGCAACCCAAAAACCATGTACAGATTTCTTAATCTACCCAAGGTTTTGATTTTACCCGCGCGCCGCTTGTTCAATTGCTTGAATAATTTTGTAATAGCCGGTGCAACGGCAGAGATTACCGGTGAGCGCCTGCAAAATTTCGTCGCGGGTTGGCTGGGCTTTTTCGTCAAGCAATTGCGCGGCACTCATCAAAAATCCCGGTGTGCAATAACCGCATTGCACCGCGCCTGTTTCCATAAACGCGGCTTGCGCCGGATGCAATTGCGTGCCGCTCTGCAAACCTTCAATCGTCACGATCTCTGCGCCATCGGCGCGCGGCGCTGGTACAAGGCAACTCATTACCGCAATGCCATCGAGCAAAACCGTACATGCGCCGCATTCGCCTTCCGCGCAACCTTCTTTTGTCCCTGGCAAACCCAGGTCTTCGCGCAACAGGCGCAACAAGGTTTTGTCGCTTGCACCGCGCACCGTATACGGTTTGCCATTCACGATGGTCTCAATCGGATCTGAATCCTGATGGCTGATGGCTGATGGCTGATGGCTGAACGTGCCATTTGTTTTGCCCCACAACATCACAGGGTTAGCCGGAAAATCGGCGCGTTCGGTGCCATCGCGCAGTTGGCGCAAGGCGCGCGCGACCAGCACGCGCACCATCTCGCGGCGATAGTCGGCGGTGCCGCGCAGATCGTCAATCGGACGCGCGCTGTCCATGGCGAGCCGCGCCGCTTCGTCAATCGTTAATTCTTCGAGCGTCTCGCCGATCAAAAAGCGTTGCGCTTCTTCCGCCGCGACAATCGTCGGCGCGACTGAGCCGAGGGTGATCCACGCGCTTTCGATTTCCGCTTGCGAATTGCGCGTGGGCGATTTGAAACCGACAATGACGGCAACATTCACAACCGAGATCGCTTGCGCGGCGCGTAAACCCAGCTTGATAAACGTGCCGCACTCGCTTGCCTTTAATGCCGGGAACGAAATCGCGGTCAGCATTTCATCCGGTTCGAGCGCGGTGCGGCGCACGCCGCGCATAAATTCTTTGAGGTCCACTTCGCGTTTGCCGCGCGCCTTGCTTTGTAGCGTGACCCACGCGCCCATCGCGGTCAACGGCGTAATCGTGTCGTTCGCCGGTGACGCGGTGATCAGATTGCCCGCTACCGTGCCGCGATTGCGAATCTGCGGCGCGCCCACTTCCCAGCACGCCCGCGCGAGCGGATAGGCGTGCGCGGCCAAGCGCGCGTCGCCGACGACCTGGTTATGTGTGACACTCGCGCCAAGGTGAAACGCGCCATCGTCGAACCGAATGTCGTCCAGACCTGGGATGCGGCTGACATCAATCACGACGGAGGGTGTGCGCTGTTTGCGTTCGATCTCTAAAAGTAAATCCGTGCCGCCGTTGATGAGGCGCGCGTCTTTACCAAAGTGCGCGAGCAAATCGAGAACCTGTTCAACGGATGTTGCGGTGATAAAGGTGTGCCACATAATATCCTCAAGTAAAAACTAGAAATTACAAAGCAAAAGGAAACGGAATGGTTATCCCTTGGTTGCGTCAGGTTTTTGCCTTTTGACTTGAATGATTTCCGCCAGGATGCTCACCGCGATCTCTTGCGGCGTCTCGGCGTGAATGGCCAAGCCGATTGGCGCATGGATGCGTTCCAGCGCGGTTGCGCTGACGCCTTGTTGTTTCAAAATTTCCTTGACCGTGCCCGCGCGCGTGCGGCTACCTAACATGCCGATATATGCCGCCGGTTGCTCAATGACCGCGCCGAGCAATGCCGCGTCGAGTGGGTGTGCGCGAGTGACCAGGACCACAAACGTTTGCGGCGTGATCGCAACCTGACGAATTGCTTTCACCAGGTCGCCGCTCATGCGTTCGTCCGCGTGCGGAAAATTTTCGGGCGTGAGAAATTCCGCGCGATCATCCAGGACGATGACGCGAAAGCCCAGATATTTGGCTAACTGCGCGACTGCCGCGCCGACGTGTCCCGCGCCGACGAGCAACACCGTGGGCGTGAGCGCCAGCGGCTCGACAAAAATTTCCATTGCGTCGCCGCAGATCGACGGATCGCCGCGCGCCTCACTCGACAGATTCAGATCGAGGTACCGCGGCTGACCATCGGCGATGGCGGCGCGCGCGGCATTGATCACGCGCAATTCCATTTCGCCGCCGCCAACCGTCCCCGCGATTTTGCCATCCGGATAGACAAGCATTTTCGCGCCTGCTTCACGCGGACTCGCGCCGCGCGTTTTCACGACGGTCGCGAGCGCGGCGGGCTGATTATTTTCTAGCACGTCAATCAATGCTTGCGAAACTGCATCCATACATACTCTGTAAAGCCGCCAGCCAAGTGTGGAGCGCAGAATTCTGGCTCTTCGCATCTGAATTCTGATGATTGAATTTTACACCCACTTGCTTCGGCGAAACCACAGCAACATGATCATTGGTACGGCGATCAGCAACGTGATCAAAATTCCAAACGCCATCGAATTTTCAAACGGGATCATGCTCGTGAAATTCATGCCGCCAAAACCAACAAGAAATGAAATCGGCATAAAAATGGTCGTGAGCAACGTTAACCGCTTCATGATCTCGCTCAACCGATTTGAAACCGATGACAGGTACGCGTCGAGCGCATTGCTCAGCAAATCGCGCGAAGTTTCGATCAAATCATAGATGCGCGTGAGGTGATCATACGCATCGCGGAAGTAGAGCGCGGTCTGCGGATCAATCGTGGCATAGCGCGTACCCGCGAGCGAGTTCATCACATCGCGCATCGGCGCGGCGAGTTTGCGGAGCGTGACCAACTGGCGTTTCAAATCATAAATGCGTTGTAATGTTTCCTGGGTCGCGTTCGCTAGAATTTCATCTTCCAGCGCGTCAATCTCATCTTCGATCTCGTCGAGCAAGGGAAAATATGCATCCACCATGTGATCGGCGATGAGGTAGAGCAAGAAATCCGCGCGCTCGGTCAAACGCATCGTGCCGATGTGTTGACGCACTGCATCCAGCGCGCCCAGCGGCTCGCGGTGAACCGTGACGAGATAGTCTGCGCCGAGAAAGATTTCTAATTCGTGTGGATGCACCTCGCCGTTATCGCGCATGCTGGTGGTGAGCGAGAGAAACAAATAGCCGTCATACGCTTCGACCTTGGCGCGTTGATTGAAATTGCGGCAATCCTCAATCGCGAGCGGATGAAAGTTGTACGTGCGCGCGAGCCATGTCAGATCATCTTCAGTGGGCGCGTTTACATCGAGCCAAACGCATCCTTGCGCCGTCACCGGACGCGGTGCGTCTAATGTCAGTTCGATTTGGGTGCGAGCATTAATTTGGATTTGGGTGATGGGCATGGAACCTCAAGGGTGAAAGATGAATGCTGAAAAAATACCTCTGGTATGGCGAGGCGCGAGTGTTGCATCGAAGCTGTGTCCGCGTCCGCCTGTCAATTGGGGACTCGACACTTGCCACAGGTGCAAGGTTGCTTGGCTACGGTTGTTTCATTGCAAACTTGCTATGTTGCGTTTGCCTAATTGTTTCCACACCCGTTCCGGCGTCATCGGAATTTCGCTCATCCACACGCCGACCGCATCGTACACTGCGTTGGCGACAGCGGGCGCAACGCCATCGAGCGGAATTTCAGCGACGGCTTTCAAACCGAACGGATGCGACGGTTCAAATGTCTCGACAAAAATTGTTTGCAGTTCTGGCATTTCGTCGGCGGCAAAAATTTTGTAATCCCCGAATTGCCGCACGACCGAATCGCCGCGTGCGTCGTACAGCATTTCTTCGCACACGGCATAGCCCAATGCCTGCGTCATCCCGCCTTCGATCTGTCCCGACGCCGTAGCTGGATTGACGATCACGCCGCTGTCTACCGCCATCACCAGTTTCTCCACCGTGATTTGTCCGGTCTCGGTGTCCACGACGACTTGGGCGAATTGCGCGGCAAAGGGCGGCGGCGATTTGGGCGAGACGTAGGATGCGACTGCCATGATTTGAAATTGATCCTTGTGATGCAGTGATTCGAGCGCAACTTGCGCAAGCGTCACAAAGCGGCCATCCGGCGCAACAACTTTTTGATCGCGTAGCGTGAGGTCTTGAATTTTGAATTTTGAATTTTGACTCTCTAGCATTTTTGCCGCGACGTTTTTGATTTGCTCCGCAACTTGGTGCGCCGCTTTGACCACTGCGCCGCCGGAAATGTATGTGGTGGACGACGCATACGCGCCCTTGTCGAAGGGCGTGAAATCGGTGTCGCTTGAATAGACGATCAAGTCGTCAATCGGACAACCCAGGATTTCCGCGGCGAGTTGCGCCAGTACCGTGTCCGACCCGGTTCCCAGGTCGGTTGCGCCGACGAGCAAGTTGAACGAACCATCGTCATTGATCTTGATGGATGCGCCGCCCATATCGAGGTAGGGGATTGCCGTGCCTTGCATCACGCACGCCATACCTTGTCCGCGGCGCAAATGCGGCTTGCCTGGAACCGTGCGCCAAGCGGCGCTTGACGGTGGATGAGCGATGACCGCAGTGTGGCTCCCGTCGTATTTCCACTGGAACGCTTTTGCTCCTTGCGCCACGCACTCTGGCAACCCGCACGTTTCGATAATTTCCGGATGCGGCTCGCGGCCTTCGCTCCACGCTTTGGACGTGGGCAGTTCATCGCCGGTTTTGACCGCATTCATTAAACGAAACTCGAGCGGATCAAAATTCAGCGCGCGCGCGATCTTTTCCATGTGGACTTCGAGCGGGAAATATCCCTGCGGCACGCCATACCCGCGAAACGCGCCAGCCGGTGGCGTGTTGGTATACACGACGTGCGCGCGAAATTTAATGTTCGGCGCATTGTACAGCCCCATACACTTTTGCCCAGTGTTGCCCGTGACGGTGAGGGCGTGACAGCCATACGCGCCCGTGTCGCTCAGGGCGTACATTTCATTTGCGACGATTTTGCCATTGTTCATCACGCCAGTTTTCATGCGCACGCGCATCGGGTGGCGCGCGCGCGCGGCGATAAATTCTTCCTCGCGGGTGTACTCGAACCGCACTGGGTGTCCCGTGGCAATGGTGAGGTGCGCGGCGACATCTTCGACGAGGACTTCTTGTTTGCCGCCAAACCCGCCGCCAATGCGTGGCTTGATCACGCGGATGCGTTTCGCGGGCAGACCCAGGACGGGCGCGAGAATGCGGCGCGCATGGAACGGAACCTGGGTCGAGGTGCGAATGACGAGGCGATCATCCGCATCCCAGTACGTCACGACGATATGTGGCTCGATGTGCGCCTGCTGGACTTTTGGAACGATGTATTCGTCTTCGAAAATATGATCCGCTTGCTGGAAGCCTGCTTCAACATTGCCAATTTCGATTTCAATGTCGGCGGCGAGATTCTTGGCGGGATCGGACGCGGCAAAATTGACGTACTCGGGTTCGTCGTGAATGCGCGGCGCATCCGGCTTCATCGCATCGCGCGGATCCAAAATCATAGGCAACTCGTCGTACTCGACCTCGATCAATGCGCGCGCGCGCTCCGCAATCTCCAGCGATTCGGCGGCAACGAACGCGACGCGGTCGCCGACAAAGCGCACCTTCTGGTCTAGCGAAAACATATCCAGTGGACCTGGGATCGGATCGGATTGTCCGGCGGTGGAATAGACAATGCGCGGAATGTCTTGATACGTGAGGACGGCGTGAACACCCGCGAGCGCGCGTGCCTTGCTGGCGTCAATGCGCTTGATGCGCGCGTGCGCCACGGGCGAGAGCAATACTTTGGCGTATAACATGCCGCGCAACTCAATGTCGTCGGTGAACGCGGGCTTGCCTTGCACCAGCTTGACGGCATCTACTTTGATTTCGGGTTTGCCGACCACGCGCGTTTCCGGAATCGGCGGCGCAAGGGTCAGCGTAGGCGTTTGCGTGATGAGCAAATTGGGCGAATCAGTTGGATTGGTGCTTGGTTCGCGCGGGGCATAGGCAGTGGGTAAGGGAATCGGAATTCCCAAAGCCGAATTTGGAATTCCGAATGTTGAATGGCGAATTTTCTCCGCCGCTAACATGACCGCTTGCACGGTCTTGACATAGCCAGTGCATCGGCACAATACGCCGCTCATCGCGTCGCGCACCTCCGCTTCCGTTGGCGTGAGCGTTTGATCGAGTAACGCTTTCGCGGCAAGCACCATCGCGGGTGTGCAATAGCCGCATTGGATCGCGCCGACCTCGACGAACGCTTGCTGGATTGGGTGCAAGCCTTCCGTCTGCTTCCAGCCTTGATCGGCAACTTGGCCCAATGCTTCGACGGTGATGATGCGCTTGCTCTCGGCTTGCGCGGCAAGCATCATGCAACTGGCAACGGGCTTGTCGTCGAGCAAAACGGTGCAGGCACCACATTCGCCGTTATCACAGCCGTGCTTGACACTAAAATAGCCATCGCGGCGCAGTGCAGCGAGCAGGGTTTCGTTCGGCGCAATATCCCAGGTTTTCGATTCGTTGTTAATGGTAAGCTTGATTTGCATAGTTTGCCTCGTCGTCTCTGATCAAAATTGCAATGTGGAAATTTTTTCGCTGACGCTGGTTTCGCACGCGGCCGTGATTGCCGCCGCGTGCAACGCGCGGTCAAGGGTTTCAGCGAGCGGGCATCCGTCCAAGTGACCCAGCACAAACGCCGCGCCCAGCGCATCGCCGGCACCGGTTGTGTCGGCAACCTGGGTTGGCAACGCGGGCAGGTGGCAGGTTGCGCGCGCGTCCGCATACACTAGACCCGCCGCGCCCAACGTCACGATCACGCGTTGCACGCCACGCGCAATCAAAGCGTGCGCCGCGCGCGTGGCGTCGTTGGCAGTGTGAATGGGTTGCCCGGTGATCACGCTTGCTTCCAGCGCGTTTGCCGTAACGAGCGTAAACGCGCCGATGCAATCGGCAATCGTTTGCGCGCGGGCAACCGAAGCGGGATTTAGATAGAGCGGCGTCTGCTGGGTTTTGGCGAGGGCGATGATTGCGTCAATGGTTGCGCGGGGTAAGGTGGCGTCTAGGGCGATCAGATCGGCGTGCGTGATTGCGGCGGCATGGGCGCGCACCAAGTTGGGTGTGAGCGCGTCAAGAATTTCGCCGCCAAACACGCCAACATCGAGATCGCCTTGCGCGTCCAGGATGCCGACCCAGGTTGCGGTCGCGCAAGCGCGTTGGACGATTACTTGCTCCACGTTTGCGCCTGCTTGTGCGAGATCGACATAGATCATGCGCCCGAATGGATCGTCGCCGATCACGCTTAGCACGGCAACCTCCGCGCCAAGCAACGCGAGATTCTTTGCTACGTTGTGCGCGACTCCACCGACCATGACGCGTACGCGTCCTGGCACATCGCCGCGCCGCGCAAGTTCGCCAAAACTTGATGCTTTGACATCAACGGCGGTTGCGCCGATGACTGTTATGTGCGGACGCTTCATTGCGTTGGATTATACCACACAACGAGAGCGCGGATTAAGTTTGACAATTGTTCTGTTTTCCGCATAATGCAGTCAAATTCTTTCGAGAGGAATTCTGATGTCACCTCGCAGAGCAGATCCAAAGCAAAAGGCGCAATCCGGTTCTGGCTTGCCGAACTGGGTCATTGCCGTCGGCGTGGGTGTGGTCGTCGTACTAGCGGGATTTGGGTTATACATGATCCAAAGCGCGCCGACTCAGCCGGTGAATGTGGCGGTTGGCGATACCGCCACCTCCGCCAGCCGCACGATTGGCGACCTGAACGCCAAAGTCAAGTTAGTCGAGTATTCCGATTTTCAGTGACCGTACTGCAGAGATTTTGCTGTTGGCGCGGAGCGTCAACTCGAGAAAACGTACTTTGCGGCGGGTAAGAACGTCTCGTTCACATACAAGTACTATCCCGTGGTCGATCAAGGTGCGGTGAGCGAATCGCATTGGGCGGCCTATGCCGCCGAGTGTGCGAACTTGCAAGGCAAGTTTTGGGAATATCACGACAAGTTGTTTTCGATGTGGGTGGGTGAAGGGGTTGGCACGTTCACCAAACCGAATTTGAAAAAATATGCGGCTGATCTGAAACTGGATACGGTTGCGTTCAACCAGTGTCTTGACACTGAACAGACCAAACCGGTAATTGACGCGGATATTGCCGAAGTCACTCGGCTGGGGATTCAAGGCACGCCCACGTTTTTGGTGAACGGTCGGCAATTGCAAATTCGTTCACTCGACGTATCTGAATTTTCACGCACGTTTGACGCCTTGCTCAAATAGTGGAATGGTCTTGCCACGGTGGATTGTGAGGATTGATCACGCGCCTTGGCAAGTTTTTTTTGGAGAAGCATGAAAAATCGTCTCATCTTTGTGGCGGGGCTGGTGCTCTTGATCGTCGTGGCGTTTTCGGCCTATACCATGTTTATGCCAAAGGCGCGGCTCGGCGATGCCCCGCTCACGGTCGCGGGCAAAGTCAAAGGCGCGCCGAACGCACCGCTCACGCTCGTCGTCTATTCCGATTTCCAGTGACCGTACTGCAAAGATTTTGCAGTTGACGCGGAGCGTCAAATCGAAGAGATGTATGTCAAGACCGGCAAAGTGAAATTGGTTTATAAACAGTTTCCGATCCTGGATCAGAAAGCGGGCAACGGCGAATCCACTTGGGCGGCGCTCGCCGCCGAGTGCGCAAACGAGCAAGGCAAGTTCTGGGAATATCACGACAAGCTGTTTATCAAGTGGCTCGGCGAAAACGTGGGTGTGTTCTCGCGCGACAATTTGAAAAAATATGCCGCGGACTTGAAATTGGACACCAAGCAATTTAACGATTGCCTGGATACCAACAAGTATGCGACGGCAGTCAAAGCGGACTATGACGAAGCCGTCAAGAATGGCGCGCGCGGCACGCCGACCTTTCTCTTGAATGACAAATTGCTGACGGTGCAATCGCTGAGCTATGCCGATTTCGCCAAAGCGTTTGACGCCGCGCTCAAATGAAATGTAAACCGTGCCCAGCGCGAATGCGTTGGACACGGTTTTTTGATCCACTTGCACGCGCTTTCCCTCAATGCTACAATAGCCGCCATGTTAGCCCTCATCCGCAAAGCATACCGCGATCTGACACATCGGCGCGTGCGTTCGCTTCTCACCATCGGCGCAATTGCCATTGGCGTCGCCGGGATTGTCGCGATTGTTTCCACCGCGCAGAACCTCACGCGCGCGCAAGCCGCCGCGTACCAAAATGCTTCGCAAGCCGATATTACCTTCTGGGTCTGGGATGCGCCGCCGCAAACCGCGCGCGCGCTCGAAGATCTCCCGAACGTCACGCTTGCCGAATTGCAGAATAACGATTTTACCAAATGTCAATGGAATGGCGTCTACCGCGATGTGTATTTGCGCGGGTTGAACGATTTTGCGAACCCGCGTATCAATCAAATTCGCTTGCTTGATCCCGCGCCGAAACCCGGCGAATTTTTGGTCGAGACCTCGGTGCGTGATCTGTTCCCGGTTCACATCGGCGATGCGATCGCGTGCCGCGCGACGGATGGCTCACTACGGATGCTCACGCTCGCCGGATTCGCGACAAGCCCCAATTATCCCACGGCGGTTATTCTTGATTACCCGACGGTGTATGCGAACGCCGAAGATGTGCGCAAATTATTAGGCATCGGCGGGGCAAATCAACTCTTGCTCAAACTTGGCGATGTGACCCAGGCGCAAGACACGGCGCGCGAGGCGGGGCGTTTGTTGGATCGGCGCGGCGTGCAACGCGGTGCGCCCGATATTCGCGACCCGCAAAATTATCTCGGCAAGCGCGAACTCGATGCGCTCTTTGTTTTGCTCACGGTGTTTTCAGCGGTCGGACTCGTCACGTCAGGGTTTCTCGTGGCGAACACGCTCGCCGCCATGACGGCGGAGCAAGTCAGCGAGATCGGCGTGGTCAAAGCGATTGGCGGCACGCGCTGGCAAGCGTTGACCATCTATATTGCCGCCGCGTTGATGTACGGCACAGTTGGCACGCTCGTCGGCATTGTGTTGGGCGCGCTCGCCAGTTGGAAATTGCTGGATTACATTGGTGGGTTGTTGAATTTGCAAAACGATTTTGCGATTGCGCCGGAAGGGGTGGCGCTGGGCGCGGCGGTGGGAATCGGGGTGACGCTGATCGGCGGATTGGTGCCCTCCTTTACCGCGACGGGGATTCGCGTGAAAGACGCGCTTGAGGCATACGGCATCACGTCAACCTATGGGCAAGGGCGCGTGGATCGGCTCGTTCAAAGAATTTTTGCGCTCCCGCCGCTTGCCGCCATGTCGCTCCGCAATCTCGCGCGGCGCAAAACCAGGTCGGTGATCACCCTGCTCGTGATCGCCGTCGCAGTTGCCGCATCGCTCGCCGCGCAAAGCACCAGCGCCTCGGTGGACGCGGCGATTGACGGTTTGTTTGTCACGTATCGCGCGGATGCGTGGGCGTGGTTCGATCAATGGGTCGGCTCAAATTTTGCGTCCAACTTTCGCGCGGTGGCTGGCGTGCAGGTTGCCGAAGTGTGGTCGTTCGGCGATGCCTGGGTCGGCACGGCGAAAGCCCGGTTGTGGGGTGTGCCTGCCGATACAACGCTTTACATACCGCGCCTTGTCGGTGGACGTTGGTATCGCGTGGATGAAAATGATGCGGTCGTCATCTCGACGGATTTAGCGCAGGAAAGAAATTTGCGCGTCGGCGATTCCATCGAAATTGAAATCGGTAGCGCGCGCCGTGTGTTTCAGATTGTTGGCATTGTGATTGACAATAGTATTTTTCTTGGCAGTACGGTGGCAGGCAAAGTATTTGTGCCGGAAGACATTGTGGAAAAAATGTTTGACCGCGAGGGCTGGGCGACTTTTTTTGCGCTTGGGTTTGACGCGCACGATCCCGCGACAGTTGAAAAGCGTCTCGGCGATATTCAAGCGCGCTTTAAGAGTTTTCAGGTGGGGAGCGATTCCGCCTACCGCGAAGTGCGCGGCGCGAAAGAACAATCGCGTATCTTGTCGCTGGCGTTGTATGCGATGAGTTTGATCATCGGCGCGATTGGCGCGCTGGGTGTGCTGAACACGCTGACGCTGAACGTGCTGGAGCGGCGGCGCGAAATCGGCGTACTGCGTTCCATCGGCGCGCTGGATGTAAACCTGACCCAGGTTTTTCTCACCGAGGGACTTGCGCTCGGCTTGGGCGGCTGGTTGGTGGGCGTGGTTGCGGGGTATCCGCTGGGTTTGTTTTTGGTTGGCTTGATGCAAGCCGTCCTGTTTCACATTGATTATGTTTTTAGCGCGCAAATGGTTTGCGCGAGTTTGCTGTTTGCGCTTGCGCTGACCATGCTTGCCAGTCTTGCGCCGGCGCTTGCCGCCGCGCGTCTGCGCGTGAGCCAAGTGTTGCGGTACGAATAATTGGTAGATTGCTTTTGATCCACGTTGGCATGATGACACTCAAAGAGGAGGAACGATGGTCAAGAAAACTGTGGCAACAAAAACGGTCGCCGCAAAAAAAACAAAATCAACCGCCATGCCGCTCAAAGCGGTTGCCACCACGCTTGGTCCAGCCACCGCGCGCGCCGCGGTGAGCGGTAGCGCGTCGGCGTCTGTGGCAAGTGCCGCGCCGCGCAAGGTGCTGGTGATCATTCACGGTGCGGGAAATTTTTCAAGCGATTATTACGTGCCGTTTGTCAATGCGATTCAAGCCGAATTGGGCGCGCCGTTTGCGTACTTGCCCGCGTATTATGCGGATGTGACCAACCCGCTTCACGCGATGGCGTTGACCGCCGCGCCCGTCTCGGACGCGCAAAAACAATTTGAAGCCGATTTTCAGCGTGAACTCCAGCGTTCATTTGACGCGATGCCGCCCGCGCAAAAATCGCTTGGCGTGACCAGCCTGGCAACCGCAACGGGCGGCGCGTTTGGTAACGGTGGTCCGCTCGATATTCTGCGCGACGTGTCGCGCGAAGTATCCCAGTATTTATTTACGCCCAACGTCAAAGCGCAAATTGATGATCGTCTCGTCACCCAACTCAAAGCGGCGCAACAGTACGACGAAATCATTCTCGCCAGTTTGAGTTTAGGCACGGTGGTGTCGTTTGACGTGCTGAAACAATTCGCGGCGCAATATAAAACGAGCTATTGGTTTTCGTGCGGCTGTCCGCTGGGCAAACTGCGCACGGTGCATATGTACGACGATACGCTCGGCGCGATCAATGCGCAGAACGTGGCGCATTGGTGGAATATATTTGACACGACCGATCTGATCGCCGATGTGGTGGGTCCCGCGTTTCCGCAACCGGGTTATCGCGTCCATGATATTTTTGTGAACGTCGGCAACGATCCGATCAGTTCGCACGACTATTTCAATAATCCAGAGGTGATCAAAATGATCGCCGCCACGTTGAGGTGAACATGCCCTGCGCCTTGTTGTTTGATATGGATGGCACGCTGATCGAAAATTCGATGGACACGTTTTTGCCGCCCTACTTTCGCGCCTTGTCGAAAAAGGTGGCGGCATACGTCACGCCGGAAAAATTGATCGCGCAGTTGCAAATATCCACGCGCGTGATGATGGCAAACACCGACCCGGCGCGCTCGAATGCCCAAGTGTTTGCCGATGACTTTTTTCCACAGATCGGCGTGCCGCGCGAAACGCTCATGCCGCTGTTCGACGATTTTTATTTGAACGAGTACGGCGCGTTGCGCGCGTTCATCCAGCCGCTGGAAATTTCGCGTCAGATTGTTGCGCGCGCGTTTGAACTCAAACACACTGTGGTGATTGCGACCGCGCCGCTGTTTCCGCGTAACGCGCTGACGCAACGGCTCGCGTGGGGCAACCTCGCCGATTTTCCATACGCGCTGATCACCGATTATCAAACGATGCACGCGAGCAAACCGAATCCAGCGTACTATCACGAGATCGCCGCACAGCTGGGTGTTGCGCCAAGCGAGTGTGTCATGATTGGCAACGATGCGCAGATGGATATTGTGCCAGCGAAACGCGCCGGTATGCAAACATTTTGGATCACCGATGTGCGGAATGCGGCAACGGACACGGTGCCGGCAGACTGGCGCGGCACGCTCGCCGACTTTGGCGTGGTGATGGAAAAATTGTAACGCGCGATTATATCTGTAAACAACTTGCCAAGATATTTTTTTTGTGGTATATTCTTGGCGCACGGGCGGTTGGCTCAGTTGGTTAGAGCGCAGCGTTGACATCGCTGAGGCCATAGGTTCGATTCCTATACCGCCCACTCACAGTTAGTTGGCAGTGATCAAGACGAGTAATCGAAAGCGCGGTCACAGAGAGATTGGATCATGGATTGGAAATCCAATCGGCAAGCGTTCGGTGAAAACCACTTGTGAGCCAAACGGTCGCCTCGTTATCGGCGATACGAGTGCAAACGCCCAAGGATGTGCGCGAGCAAAAAATGGGTGGAACCACGGGAGAACTCTCTCGTCCCAATGAGGACGCGGGAGTTTTTTTATTTTTAGAGCCGATGAAAAACCAGGGCTGGCAGACGATTCCAGGCGTCGTTTGGTTTGCGTCCTTGGTCAGGAGATTATTATGCGACTGGTAATGAAATTTGGCGGCACGTCGGTCACAGGCGGACAGCGCATCCAACATGTCGCGGAGATTGTGTACGGATACGCGCAACAGGGTCACCAGATTGTTACCGCGACAAGCGCAATGAGCGGCGTCACCGACACCTTGATTCGCGCGGCGCGCGCCGCCGCGCAAGGCGATGAGACCACGTATCTCGACGCACGCTCTACGCTCACGGCACAACATTTCCACGCGCTTGCCGAGTGCGTGGAAGACCTGGATGCGCGCACCGGCTTGCGCGAGCGCACCACGCGCCGCCTCGACGATTTTGCCAACTTGTGCAAGAGCATCCACATTCTCGGCGAACTCACGCCGCGCGCGCTCGACCAGGTGGCATCACTCGGCGAACGTTTGATCCTACCGATTCTGGCGCAAGCATTGCGCGAACGCGGCGCCGAGGTCGAAGCGATTGAAGCGAGCGAGTTGATCGTCACCGACGACAATTTCACGCAGGCGAGTCCGTTGATGGACGAGACACGCAATAAAGCGCGGGCGCGGTTGATGCCGTTGTTGCAAGCGGGCGTGTTGCCGGTCATTACCGGGTTTCTCGGCGCGACGCAGCAAGGCGTGATAACCACCCTGGGGCGCGGCGGAAGTGATTACACCGGCACCATCATCGGCAATGCGCTCGATGCAGACGAGGTTTGGATTTGGACGGATGTGAATGGCGTGATGACGACCGATCCGCGTATTGTGCCGGAAGCGCGGACGATTCCAGAAATTTCGTATGGCGAAGCGGCGGAATTATCGTACTTTGGCGCCAAAGTGATCCATCCGAAAACGATCGCGCCCGCCGCCGAACGCGATACGCCGATCCGCATTTTGAATACGTTCGAGCCACAGCATCCTGGGACGCGTATTGTGCGCGCGCCGAGTGCGCAGAGCCGCACCGCGAAAGCGATCACCGCGATTCGCAAGCTCGCGCAGATCACGGTGGAAGGTCGTGGGATGCAAGGCGTGCCGGGTGTCGCCGGGCGCGTGTTCTCGACGGTCGCGCGCGAAACGGTTAGCGTGTTGATGATTTCGCAATCGTCGTCGGAGCAAAATATCTGCTTTGTCGTCGAGAGCGCGCAAGCCGAGTGCGCAATTGACGCGCTCGAAAAAGAATTGGAATTGGATCGGATGCGCGGCAACATTGATCGCATTTGGGCGCAAGACAAAATTGTCATTCTGGCGGTGGTCGGCGCGGGAATGAAAGGCACACCCGGCATTGCGGCGAATGTGTTCGGCGCGTTGGGCGATGCCAACATCAATGTGATCTCGATTGCGCAAGGTTCATCGGAATATAACTTGTCGCTGGTGTTGGACGAGCAGGACGCGGACAAGGCGATCCGCGCAATTCATGCTCGATTCAATCATTAAAAGGAGTTCGCATGTCAAAACTTTCCGTCGCGATTTTAGGCGCAACCGGTTTGGTGGGGCAACGCTTGGTGCAATTGCTCGCCGACCATCCGATGTTTGAAATAGCCGCGCTCGCCGCAAGTGATAATTCGGTGGGCAAGCCCTACGGCGCGGCGGCAAAATGGAAATTGCCGAGCGAAATTCCGGCCCACGTCCGTCAGCTGATCGTCAAACCGTGCGAGCCAGGCATGGATGCCGCGCTGATTTTTTCGGCGTTGCCCAGCGACGTGGCGGGCGACATCGAGGAAAATTTTGCGAATGCGGGCTATCTCGTGTCGTCGAACGCGTCGAATCACCGTATGGATGCTGATGTGCCGCTCGTCATTCCAGAGATCAATCCGGATCATCTCGATCTGATTCGCGTGCAACGCGCGCGCCGCAAATCGTCTGGCGCAATTGTGTGTAACGCCAATTGCTCGACGATTCATCTTGCGCTCGCGCTCAAGCCATTGGCGGATGCGTTTGGTTTGCGCCGCGTGATCGTGACGACGATGCAAGCGCTGAGCGGCGCGGGGTATCCTGGTGTTGCCGCGCTCGACATTTTGGATAATGTCATTCCCTATATTGGCGGCGAAGAAAAGAAATTGGAAACCGAGCCGCTGAAAATTCTGGGCACACTGGCGGGAGACAAAATCGCCGCCGCCGCGTTTCGCATCAGCGCGGCGTGCAATCGCGTGGCGGTGTGGGATGGTCACCTCGAAACCGCGTCGGTCGAATTTGATACGAAAACGAACATTGACCAAGTACGCCGCGCCATGTTACAATTCACGGGTGAGCCGCAAGCGCTCAATCTGCCCACCGCGCCCGCGCATCCGATTGTGTTGCGCGACGAGCCGGATCGTCCTCAGCCGCGCCTGGATCGCGATGTGGAAAAAGGCATGGCAACCGTGATCGGGCGTTTGCGCGAATGTAGCGTCCTGGATTACAAATTTGTTTTGCTGGGACACAACACGTTGCGCGGCGCGGCAGGCGGTACATTGTTGAACGCGGAATTGATTGTGGCAAAGAAATTTATTTGATCAGAACGTAAAGGAGTGAGAGTGGCAACCATTGATGTGTTTCACTTTGCACGAACCGATGACTTGGATGCGATTTCGGACGATGGTCTGAAACCGGGCGCGCGCCTGCTCATTGTGGACTCGCCGTTGCGCGAAAAAGCGGTGTATGCGTGGCACGCGCCGGAATTTGATGTGATGGGTTACGCCGAAAACCCAAAGTACGTGTGTCTGCGCGCGCGCGTCGAAGTGGCGCGGTGCCGCGTTGCGCCAATGGAACTGATGGTGGCGGCGTACAACAATCACATCGGGCGCGGACAGGCAAAGAATGACGCGGTGGCGGCGCAATTGATCGCGGCGTATGAAAAACTCGCCGTACCGTACGATCAGTACAATTTTGGTTTGTTCCGCGCGCCGGAAATTTTGGTCGAAGGCGAAATTAGCGCGGATGACATTGCGGTGGTCCGCACGCCGGAAGCCGGGACGCGCGGCGAAGAAAGCCGGCGCGTGTATGCCGGACGCTGGGCGGAACATCTCATCCGCTTACTTTCGATTCAACGCACGCTGATGACGTTGCCGGAGCTCACGGCGGCGGCGGCGAATCGCGGCGTGGCAGTGCGCGTGGCAAAGCATGACGACGCCACCGCGTATCTCGAAACGTACATGCTCGTCGAGACCGGCGAATTTTTTACGGTCGAAAAAGAAGACTGAATCAATGCGCCCCTAAACCAATGCTCCAATGAATCCATGCTTGGATTATTGGTTCATGGGCGCATTTTCGAGGAGTATCCATGTCAAACCAAGATCAATTACACGCCCTGCGGCACTCGGCGGCACACGTTCTTGCCAGCGCCGTGATGGAAATTTTGCCCGGCACGAAATTCGGTTTCGGTCCGGCGATTGACGATGGCTTTTATTACGATTTTGAATTGCCGCGTCCGCTGACGTCCGAAGATTTACCGGTGATTGAAGCGCGCATGAAAGCGATCATCGCGTCTCAAGCGCCGTTCGTCCGCGCCGATCTCGACATTGAGACGGCGCGCGCGCAATTCGCGGCTCAACCCTTCAAGGTTGATCAGATCAATGCGCTGGCGCGCGGCGAATTGGACGAGCATGGCAATGCGGGGGTGAATGCGGCGACGAGCGTCTCAACGTATACGCACGGCAACTTTGTCGATCTGTGCCGCGGACCGCACGTTGCCAACACGAGTGATATTCCGGCGGATGCGCTCAAGCTACTTTCGATCGCGGGCGCGTACTGGCGCGGCAACGAAAAAAATCCGCAACTGACGCGCATCTATGGCACGGTGTTTGCCACGAAAAAAGAGCTCGACGATTATTTGTGGCAAATGGAAGAAGCGAAAAAGCGCGATCATCGCAAACTCGGCAAAGAGTTGGAAATTTTTGTCCTGGATGAAGAAGTGGGACCGGGTCTGCCGCTCTGGTTGCCGAATGGCGGCGTGTTGATCGAAGAACTCGAAGCATTGGCGAAAGAGATGGAACGCGATGCGGGGTATGTGCGCGTCCGCACGCCGCACATTACGAAAGAAGCGCTCTTTTTGAAAAGCGGGCATTTGCCGTACTATGCCGATAGTATGTACCCGCCGATGGAATTGGAAGGCGTGCGCTATTATCTCAAACCGATGAACTGCCCGATGCACCACAAAATTTTCGCCGCGAGTCCGCGCAGTTACCGCGATTTGCCCCTGCGGCTTGCGGAGTACGGCACGTGCTATCGCTATGAAAAAAGCGGCGAGTTGTTTGGTTTGATGCGCGTGCGCTTTATGCAAATGAACGACGCGCACATTTACGTGCCGGAAGAATTGTTCGAACAAGAATTTATGGGCGTGATCGATCTCTACCTGAAATATTTCAAGCTATTTGGGATCGACAAGTACGTGATGCGGTTTAGCACGCACAGCCAAGAAGGTTTGGGGAAAAAATACGTGGACAATGTCGCGCTGTGGCTCAAGACCGAAGATATGGTGCGCCGCGCGATGACGAACGGCGGCATCAACTTTGTCGAAGTGCCGGGCGAAGCGGCGTTCTACGGTCCCAAGATTGACGTGCAAATTTGGAGCGCGATCGGACGCGAGTTTTCGCTGGCGACGAACCAGGTGGACTTTGCCCAGCCGTTGCGTTTCGATTTGAAATTCACGAACAAGCAAGGGCAAGAGGAAATGCCGCTCGTCATTCACCGCGCGCCGCTCGGCACGCACGAACGCACGATTGGCTTTTTGCTCGAACACTTTGCGGG
>JBBIUF010000039.1:0-34872 GCA_037440365.1 Chloroflexota bacterium | reverse complement strand
GATATGGCCGTCGTCGTCCGGGTGCCGATACGGGCACGGCTTGAGATTGGGCATGGTTGCTCCAAACTAGCGCATCAATCATCGAACTTGATGGTGCGCGCTTGACATATAAATGACGACGCCGATAATTTGAACCTGATCGGCGGAATTGGGTTTTATTCAAGCGGGATCGTTAAAAGAACTATTGTTCTGTTTTGATTATATAACTAGAACAAGCGTTCGTCAATAGATCGGCGCAAAATTTAAGGTCGTGGAGAAATAAAAAAGGCGAGCGCGGGGCTCGCCTCTTTAGGCAATGCGGAGAAATCTATTTCGCTGTGGCTTTGGCTTGATTCAATTTCTTCATCAAGCGCGATTTGCGGCGCGCGGCGTTGTTCTTTTTGATCACGCCTTTTTGCGCGGCATTATCGAGCGCGTGAATCGCTTCTTTAACGGTTTGCTCGCTCGTTGCTTCGTTGGCGGCAACAGCGACCACAGCTTTTTTGACTTGCGAGCGGGCGGCGGCGCGAACGACACGATTGCGGACGCGGTGGCGCGCGCTCTGACGAATTGCTTTCTCAGCGGCATGTTTGTTAGCCAAGTGAATTTCCTCCCAGGAATGATTGACGGCGCGCATATTACATCAGATTAGAGATTTTGACAAATTGCTATGCTAACTTGGGTGCGCGGGGCGAACTTGGCGGTTAAGCATACTCCTGCTCGTTCTTGCTGGACGCGCCTTGCCGCAATTACACAGATCGCGCGCGTCGTGTTATAATGCGCCACGTGATTTCCAAAGCTAGTGTCGCGCGCCCGCGCCAGCTCGCTCAAGCCGCCACCATCGTGATGGCGTTTTTTGTCGCTAGCCGCGTCCTGGGTCTTGTGCGCGACATTGTGATCAGCCACCAATTCGGCACAACCCGCGCGCTCGACGCGTATTTTGCGGCGTTCAATGTACCCGATTTTATTTTCAACGTGATCGCGGGCGGCGCACTGGGCTCGGCGTTTATTCCGACGTTTGCCGCCGCGTTAGCGGTGGGCGATACCAAACGCGCATGGCGACTCGCCAGTGCGATCATCAACCTGGCTTTGCTTTTGCTTACGGCGATTGCGGTTCTGCTCGCGATTTTCGCCGAACCGGTCGTGGCGGTGACGGTTGCGCGCGGCTTTACGCCGAGTGAGCAGGCGTTGACGGCTGACCTGATGCGCTGGATGCTCATCACGCCGATTGTGTTTGGCGTGAGCGGCATCGTGATGGGAATTCTGAATTCACATCAACATTTTGTGTTACCCGCGCTCGCGCCCGTCCTGTACAACGCGGCGATCATTCTCGGTGCGCTGATCCTTGCGCCAACATTGGGCGTCTATGGTTTGATGGTGGGCGTCATCGTTGGCGCGTTCTTGCATCTCGCGATCCAGGTTCCCTGGCTGGTGCGCGCGCGGATGCGCTATACGCCGACGCTCGGCTTGGACGATGCGGATGTTCACGAAGTGGTGCGGTTAATGTTGCCGCGCACGTTCGGGATCGCGGCGGTGCAGATCAATTTCCTCGTCAGTACGATTTTAGCGTCGAGTTTGCCGGTGGGCGCAATTGCGGCGTTGTCGTATGCGTGGCGCGTCATGTTATTGCCGGTTGGCGTGGTTGGGCAATCGCTTGCCACTGCGATCTTTCCAACGTTTAGCGCGCAAAACGCGCGCAACGAATTGGGTGATTTTCGCCGTACCTTTTCCATCGCGTTTCGCACGACCTTGTATCTGACGATTCCGGCGACGGCGGGGTTGTTGATTCTGGGCGCGCCATTTGTGGCAGTCTTGTTTCAGCGCGGCGAATTTGACGCGCGCTCGACGGCAGAAACGGCGTGGGCACTGCAATTTTATGCGCTCGCGTTGTTCGCGCATTCTGGTTTGGAAATTGTGACCCGCGCATTTTACGCGATGCACGATACGAAAACGCCGGTGGTGATTGGCGTTGGCGCCATGGGGCTTAACGTTGTGTTGAGTCTTGTGTTGCTCGCGCCGCTCGCGCAAGGCGGACTAGCACTTGCCAGTTCGCTCGCAACGATTCTCGAATTGCTTACGTTGTTATTGCTTTTGCGCCGACGTATGGGCGATCTGGATACGCGCCGCATTGGCGTCTCGCTTGCGCGCATTGGTTTGGCGACACTGGCGATGGCGGGCGTGCTAGTGCCATTCGCCAACTATTTCGCGGCGCAGACGCCGCTCTTTGTGGCTGTGATCGGCGCAGGGCTCGGCGCACTGATTTATTTTGGCGCAACGGTATTGTTAAAATCGGAAGAAATCGAATTTATATTCCGCCGATTCAAACGGCATCGCTGAGCGTAATTTTTAATTCGGAGATGATATGCTCGACAAACTTGAAGCAATTGAAAAACGGTACGTGGAATTACACAGTTTAATGGCAGACCCGGAGATTTCGTCCAACTCGACGCGCATCCGCGAGATCACGCGCGAGATCAGCGGGCTCGAAGAGACGGTGGCGAAATATCGCGACTATACAGCGAACCATGACGCGCTCGAAAAAACGCGCGCGCTGGCGCGCGACGAAACGGACGACGACATGCGCGCGATGGCCAAGGAAGAAATTGCCGAGCTGGAAGTACGCGATACACGGATGTTTGCCGAGTTGCGCGCGTTGCTGTTGCCCAAAGACCCGCGCGACGACAAGGATGTGTTTATCGAAATTCGTGGCGGCGCGGGCGGTGACGAAGCGGCCTTGTTTGCGGCTGATTTGTATCGGATGTACACGCGCTATGCCGAAGACAAACATTGGAAAGTTGAACTGGTGGATGAAAACCGCACGGGGCTGAAAGGTTTCAAAGAAGTCGTTTTTGAAATCAAGGGCAAGGGCGCGTACTCGCGCATGAAGTACGAAAGTGGCGTGCATCGCGTTCAGCGTGTGCCGCAGACGGAAGCGCAAGGCCGCATTCACACCTCGACCGCAACGGTTGCCGTGATGGCCGAAGTGGATGATGTGGAAGTGGATGTCAAGCCCGACGAGATCAAGATTGATATTTTTCATGCGTCGGGGCATGGCGGACAAAATGTGCAAAAGGTTGCCACCGCCGTCCGCATCACGCACCTGCCGACTGGGATTATTGTGGCGTGCCAGGATCAGCGGTCGCAGTTGCAAAATAAAATTCGCGCGATGGGTGTGTTGCGTGCGCGCTTGTACGAAATGCAAGTGGAAAAGCAACAGCGCGAAGCCGCCGCGGATCGTCGTTCCCAGGTTGGCTCGGGGGATCGCTCGGAAAAAATTCGCACCTATAATTTTCCGCAGGATCGGCTCACCGATCATCGCATCGGTTTGACCGCGCACAATCTGCCGAAAATTCTGGACGGCGATCTGGATGCGATTATTGACGCGCTGATTCTGCAAGACCAATCCGAAAAATTACAGAGCGCGGGTATGGGCTAGGACAGACACGATGCGCACGCGGTTGCGGATTATTCGCGCCTTGATTGCCGGTTTGCTGGCGTGTGCGTATATGCTGGGTGTATTGTTATGGCTGGATGTGGCGCGGCTTTATTTGCCCATGCCCGCGCGCATTGAGCCAACGCCTACGCCACGTTTTAGCCAGAGCGATGCCTGGGTCGTCGCCGTGATTGCCACGTATGAAGCGCAGGTTTTACCCGAGCCGCAAAAATCGCAGGCATATACCGCTATCGCGTGGACGATGCGGAATCGGGTCGAGATTGGCTTTGGCGGTTTGGTGAGTTACGCGGATGATCGCGTGACGAGCCGTTATGCCGCATATGCCGATCACAAAAACGATCTGCCCGATCCGCACGCGCTCGACATTGCACGCTTGGTGCTGGGCGCGGAAAATAACGCCGATGATCCAACGCACGGCGCGCGGCATTACGTGGACAATTCGTTTTGGACTGGGACGCATGAACAAATTGGCGCGCAATTCAAAACGCGCGGCAAGTTTAGCGATACCGATGTTCAGCGCTTGGCGGATGCGGGCGTCTTCGATCTGATTATCGAATGGAAAGCGCCGCCGACGAGCGCACGCGGCGCGGTGTATTATGGTTTTTATTTTTTTGACGATTGGCCCCCGCCCATGCCGATCGTGACGCCGTTTCCAACTGCAACGCGCAAGCCCACGGCAACGGTAACGCGGACGGCAACCACCACGCCGACATTAACCGCCACGCCGCGCATCACTGCGACGCGCACGCTCGCCCTGACACAAACGCTCACCGCGACCTTGTCCTTGACCGTGACCAAGACGCCAACCATGACCGTGACTGTACCGTGAAATAAAAATGTCGTTATTTTTTTCGCTCAAACACCGTTCCTTTGCGTTTCTCTGGTCGGGACAAACCATTTCGCGGCTGGGCGATAGTTTGTATCGCATTGCGCTGACCTGGTGGGTGTTAGAGAAAACTGGGTCGGCAGTCGCTATGGGCTTGGTCTTGATTTTTTCATTTGTGCCTATGCTGATCTTTGTTTTGATCGGCGGCGTGATGGTTGATCGCTGGCAACGCAGTCGTGTTATGCTAGCGTCTGATCTGGCGCGTGGCGGATTGGTTGCGGTTGTCGCTGGGTTGGCGTTTGTCAACGGGCTCGAGCTGTGGCAAATCTATATTGCTAGCGTTGTGTTTGGTTTCGTTGATGCATTTTTTCAACCAGCCTACGCCGCCATTGTCCCAGATGTTACACCGCAGGAAGCTTTACCGAGCGCGAATGCGCTGACCAACCTGAGTTGGCGCATAACCGGTGCTGGCGGTCCCGCGCTCGGTGCGCTCTGTGTGGCATTTGGCGGGACATCCGTTGCCTTTGCGCTGGATGCGCTGTCGTTTTTTATTTCGGCGGTGTGTTTGTTACCAATCCTTCGATTTGTTCCGCCTACGCCGACAGCCGAACCAACCCATGTCTTGCATGATTTCCGTGAGGGACTGCGCGCTGTGTTTGCGTCGCCCTGGTTGTGGATCACGATTGCAGTTTTTGGGTTTGCCAACATGGCATTTGAAGGCGCGATGGGTTCCGCGTTGCCATTTCTGGTTAAAAATAATTTGAATGCCGATGTGGGTGGTCTGGGCTTGCTCACGTCCATGTTTTCGCTTGGCGCGATTGTGGGTGCGGTGTGGTTGGGGCGCTACAAGCGGTTACGTCGTCGTGGTCTCGTCTCTTATGGTTCAGCCATCATTGGCACGCTCGCGTTCATTTTATTCGGTTTCCCGATTACGCTTGGCGGCGTGGCATTGGCGGCGTTGATCACGGGTATTTCTGAAGGCTTGTTCGGTTTGATCTGGACCAACACGTTGCAAGAACTAGTGCCGCGTGAATTACGTGGACGGGTATCGAGTATTGACATGATGGGATCATTCGTGTTGATTCCAGTTGGCTATGCCTTGGCGGGTTGGGCAACCGATCAGGTTGGCGCGCCGCTGGTATTTATAGTTGGGGGCGTCTGGGCCTTGCTTCTATTGACACTCGGTTTATTGCACCCAGCGATTCGAGGATTGGATTGAGTACGGTACACGAGGTGTTGTCGCACGCCGCGTGCGCGCTCGGTGCGACAATGGGCGATCACGATGCGCGTTTGCAAGCCGAACTGTTGCTCGCGTATGCGCTCAATACGTCGCGCGCGCAGATGTTGGCGCGTTTGCATGAAATGATTACGCCGGAGCTGAGTGCGCAGTACGCGCAACTGGTTACGCGGCGCGTGCAACACGAGCCGCTTGCATACATCCTGGGTTGTCAAGAATTTTTTGGTCTCGATTTTTTCGTGGATCGCCGTGTATTGATTCCGCGCCATGAAACCGAAACGCTCGTCCAACTCGCGCTTGAACGCGCGCGTAAAATTTCTGCGCCCACCATCGTGGATGTTGGAACCGGGTCGGGCGCGCTGGCGTTGACGCTCGCGCATCACGTGCCGGATGCGCGCGTGATCGCGCTCGAAGCGTCGCCCGCTGCGCTTGCTGTCGCGCGGCATAACGCGGCGCGGTTGCATCTTGAATCGCGCGTTGAATTTTTATCCAGCGATCTGCTGGAACAATTTGACGGCACGTTCGATCTGCTTGTTGCCAATCTGCCGTACATCCCGCGCGCGCGCTTGATGCAATTGCCCATCGAGGTGCGCGAGTTTGAACCGCGCGTCGCGCTTGATGGCGGCGATGACGGACTAGACCAGGTGCGACGATTACTCGCGCAATTACCGACGCGCTCCAAGCGCGGTGCAGTGGCGTTGTTCGAAATTTCCGAAGAGCAGGGCGCGGCGGCCGTCGAGTCCGCTAAACACATTTTGCCGAACGTGCCGGTCACGCTTTACCGCGATCTCGAAGCGTTGGATCGCGTGCTCGAAATAAAATTGGAAACCAGGGATTGATCATGTCCTTTCGTTTACTTGCTTCCGATCTAGATGGCACACTCATGCCGCTGGCGCAATCGTTTTCGCCGCGTCTTCAAGCGGCAGTTTTGCGCGCGCAAGCAAACGGAGTGCGCGTGGTTATGGCGACTGGGCGGATGTACCGCTCGGCATTGCCGTTTGCGCGCGCGCTCGGTTTGACGGGACCGCTTATTTGCGATCAGGGCGGCACGATCCGCGATGTGCAGACGGACGAAACGCTCTTTCAGCAAACCATGCCGCTCGATTTGGCGCGACAGGTGCTTGCATTTGTGTCGGACGATATGACGGTGTTGGTGTGTCTCGACGAAGAATTTTATACGTTGCGCATGACGCCTGAGGTGGTAGCGTTTGTGGAAACGTACCGCGATCATTTGCACATTGTCCCCGAGCTGGCGCACACCTTGCGCGCCGCGCCGCAGAAAATTGTTTTCGTCGCGGACGCGCTTCAAGCCACGCGGCTTTTCAACGAATTGCGCTCCCAGTTTGGCGCGGTGCTTCAAGTAGTCCAGTCGCACCCGCGCTTTATCGAGTTGACGCACCGCGATGTGTCGAAAGGCAAAGCGGTCGAGTGGCTCGCGGCGCGCTGGCAGATTCCCCGCGATCAAGTGCTGGCGATGGGCGATCACGACAACGATCGATCCATGATCGCGTGGGCGGGCTATGGCGTGGCGATGGGCAACGCGATTGACGAAGTGAAAGCAATTGCCGATTTCGTCGCGCCCAATGCCGAAGCCGATGGCGCGGCGATCGTGATCGAAAAATTTATTTTGAATGGGTTGCCTCCAGCCGCTTTATGAAAACACAAATTTTGTCCGCCGCCGATACAGAAGCATTCGCGCACGCGGTGCGTTTGTTGCGCGCCGGCAAAGTGATCGCGTTGCCAACGGACACGGTGTATGGCATCGGCGCAAGTGGTTTTAACGAACGCGCGATTGAGCAGTTGTTTGTCGTGAAGGAACGCGAGCGCGGCAAAGCCATTCCGTATTTGCTCGCCGACGCCAAGGATTTGTCAATTGTCGCGCGTGCAATCCCTGACGCCGCGTATTTGCTTGCGGCAAAATTTTGGCCCGGTGCACTCACGCTTGTTGTGCCAGCCAGTGCGCGCGTGCCGAAAATTTTGATCGCGGGCGGTGAGCGCGTCGCGGTGCGTATGCCGAATCATCCGACGACCCGCGCGTTGATTGATGCGCTGAGTGCGCCGCTGGCCGCGACGAGCGCCAACATTTCCGGCGGACGCGATCCCGCAACCGCGCGCGAGGTTTTTGCGCAACTGGATCAACGCATTCCGCTCATTCTCGATGGCGGCGCAACGCACAGCAATGTGCCGTCAACGGTAGTGGATGTGACGAGCGACCCGCCAAAAATTTTGCGTGTGGGTGTGATTAGCGTGCAAGAAATTGAACAGGCTTTGGGGTATGCGGTACGGTGTGACTAGAAGACTATGTTGATTGGCATTGACGCATCCCGCGCCACCAGCGCAGCGCCTACGGGCACCGAGACCTACTCGCGTGAATTGATCCGCGCGCTGATTGCGCTCGACCGCAAAAATTATTTTCGACTCTACACACGTGAGGTGAACCTGGGTCCGCGCGATTTCTTTGGCGCATCGTCCAATTTTGAAATCCGCGCAATTCCGTTTCCGCGTTTATGGACGCATCTCCGCTTGGCTCTCGAAATGGCAACGCGCGCGCCCGAGGTCTTGTTCGTCCCCGCGCATGTTTTGCCGCCGATCCATCCGCGTCATTCCATCGTTACGATTCATGACCTGGGTCAGTTGTATTTTCCCGGCGCGCATCCGCCACTTCAGCGGTGGTACCACAATGTCGCGGCGCGTTGGAACGCGCAACGCGCGGCGCACATCTTGGCCGATTCCGAAGCGACGCGCGATGACATTGCGCAATTCTACGGCGTGGCGCCGGAAAAAATATCCGTGGTCTATCCGGCGTATGATGGAAAATTATTTCAACCTGTCCGCGACCTGGCTCGCATTACAGAAACGCGCGCGCGCTTGCGGATTGGCGCAAACTATGTTCTTGCCCTCGGCACGATTCACCCGCGCAAAAACTATGTGCGTTTGATCGAAGCGTTTGGCGCATTGCCCATGTCGGATTGCGACTTGGTGATCGTCGGCAAACGCGGTTGGCTCGCGGCGCCAATTTTTGCGCGCGTGACCGAACTGGGTTTGGCGGCGCGCGTGCATTTTCTTGATTACGTTACGGCGGCGGATTTGCCCACGCTCATCAGCGGCGCGCGCGCGCTGGCGTTTCCCAGTTTGCATGAAGGATTTGGCTTGCCGGTGTTGGAAGCGCAAGCATGTGGCACGCCGGTTGTGTGTTCGATGACTTCGGCACTGCCGGAAGCGGCGGGCGATGGCGCGCTCTTGATCGATCCGCTTGATGTGGACGCGATTGCCGGGGGACTCGCGCGTCTCTTGACAGACGAAACGCTACGCGCCAAACTGATCGCGCGTGGGTTTGATAATTTGAAACGCTTTTCCTGGCAAGCTAGCGCGGCGCAGGTCCTGGGTGTGATCAACGCACTATGAAAAAAATTCTATTTGCATTCATCGGAATTTTGATCGGCATTACTGCGATGCCGCAAGCGTCGCGCGCGGGCGCGCAAATAGATCCGCGCGTGATCGCCGATACCGCCGACGGGCAGACGGCGCATTTCCTTGTCGTCCTGAAATCGCAAGTTGACGTGCGCGCGGTCACAGCCCACGCATCGAACCGTGCCACCCAAGGGCAACTGGCGTTCAGTGTGTTGCGGGCGAATGCGAACGCGACCCAGCCTGCCGTGCGCGCCCAGCTCGACGCGCTCGGTGTGTCATATCAGGCGTTCTACGTTGTGAATGTGTTGGCGGTTGAGGGGAATCGTGCGGTCGTGGATGCGCTGTCCGCCCGCGCCGACGTTGCCGCGCTTGAACCCGATCGCGCGTTTCGCGTGCCGCTTGAATCACCGCACTTGCTTGCGCCTGCCGCGCCAACCAGCATCGAATGGAATTTGACCAAGATCAATGCGCCTGCCCTCTGGTCACTTGGTTACACAGGACAAGGCATGGTGTATGCGAACGCGGATACGGGCGTGCAGTGGGATCATCCCGCGCTCATAACACATTATCGCGGTTGGAGTGGTGTGGCGGCGGATCACAATTTTAATTGGTGGGATGGCGTGCGCGTGCCGGTGGTGGGCGGCAGTTCGTGCGGTTATGCGATAAGCGCGCCCTGCGACGATTACGGACATGGCACACATACGATGGGCATTGGCGTCGGCGATGATGGCGCGGGCAATCAGATCGGCGTTGCGCCGGGCGCAAAATGGATTGCGTGTCGGAACATGGATCGCGGATTTGGGCGCCCGAGTACGTATATCTCGTGTTTTAATTTTTTTCTTGCGCCAACCGATCTGAACGGTAACAATCCTAATCCTAGTTTGCGTCCCGACGTGGTTGGTAATTCGTATGGCTGTCCGCCATCGGAATTGTGTTCGGTGAATAGTTTGCAAACCGCGATGGATAATTTGCGCGCGGCGGGCGTGTTCATGTCCGTGTCGGCGGGCAATGATGGTTCGAGCTGTTCGACGATTAGTGATCCGCCTTCGCTTTATGCATCGGCGATCACGATTGGCGCGACTGATTCCAATGATTTGATCGCCGGCTTTAGCAGTCGCGGTCCGATCACGCTTGATGGTAGCAATCGCCGCAAGCCGGATTTGGTTGCGCCCGGTGTAAACGTGCGGTCGAGTGTGCCGGGGAATGGATATTCTGGGATGAGTGGCACGTCCATGGCGGCGCCGCATGTAGCGGGCGCGGTGGCGTTACTCTGGTCGGCGTTGCCGCAATGGGAACGCTTTGGAAATACAACCGAGTATGCGCTTGAGCAAACTGCCGTGCGCTTGACCACGAACCAAATGTGCGGGACGGACGTGGCGCAACAATATCCGAACAATGTCTATGGCTTTGGACGAATTGATGTTTTGGCGGCGTACAATTTCCTGGTTCAAAATCCAATGCCGTTCCAATATTATTTTCCGCAAATTTACAAATAATTCGCGTTATGCTGAATGTCGTGTCGTTTATATCGTGCCAGGTTAATCTGGCACGATTTTTTTGTGGAACTTTTAGTCGCGCGCCGGCGTCTGGTAAGTGAAAATCAGATTGCCTGAAAGGAGCTCCGCGATGAAAATCAGAACTGCGTTGATGATTCTGGTATTGGCGATTTTTGGATCGTTTGCGAGTTTTGCGTTGCAATTCACACCGGCGGCACAGGCGGATGGCTTGGTGGTGGTGAATTGTCCGCCGATTGTTGTGCCGCTGAGCCCGGTGCCACTGGTCACGCCGTTGCCGTTTCAGCGCCCGCCCGTTGAATTTGATCCGCCGCAAACTCCTGCCGTGCCGCCGAATATCGCCACCGGCGTGGCGCGGCCACCCATTGTACCGCCTGTGCGCCGCGATTGTGCGACCTATCTCTCCGTCAAGAATCACAATGTCACGGTGACGATTGAAAATCAAGTGGCGCGCACGCATGTGGACGAAACGTTTCTCAATGACAGCGCTTACCAGCTCGAAGGCACGTACATTTTCCCTTTACCCGACGATGCAACGATTTCCGATTTTGCGATGTGGGTAGATGGAAAAAAACTCGAAGGCAAGGTGCTGGATAAAAACCAGGCGCGGCAAATTTATGAGGACATTGTGCGCACCAAACGCGACCCGGCTCTGCTTGAATACATTGGGCGCAATGCGTTTCAAGCGCGCATCTTTCCGATTCCGCCGCAAAGTGAAAAGCGCGTCGAGATCGAATATGCGCAGGTGCTTCAGATCGATCAGGGACTCGTGCGCTATGTCTATCCGCTGAACACGGAAAAATTTTCCGCCAAGCCGTTGGCGAATGTTTCGGTCAATGTCACGCTGAAATCAACCGCCGCGCTCAAAGCGATCTATTCGCCGTCGCACAATGTTAGCGTGGCACGCACCGGTGAGTATGCGGCGCAGATTGGGTATGAAGAGCGCAACGTCAAGCCGGACCGCGATTTCGTCTTGTATTACTCGGTGACACCGGACGATATTGGGCTCAACCTCTTGTCGTACCGCGCGGGCAATGACGATGGCTTTTTCCTGATGCTCGTCGCGCCCAAGGTTCAAGTGAACACCGCACAGGTGATCGCTAAAGATGTGATCCTGGTTCTCGATACCTCCGGTTCGATGCAAGGCGCCAAGATCGCGCAAGCGAAAAACGCACTGACCTATATTCTCGATCAACTGAATCCGAGTGATCGGTTCAACATCATTTCGTTCAGCACCGGCACGAATGCGTTTGCGCGTGGCTTGCAACCAGCCTCGGCGCGCAACGATGCGCGCAATTTCGTCACGCGCATTCAAGCGGAAGGTTCGACCGACATCAATCGCGCGTTGCTGGAGGCGTTGGGCAATGCCGACAAGGAGCGCCCGACCATCGTCATATTTTTGACTGATGGCTTGCCGACGATGGGCGAAACCAACCCGCAAAAGATCATTGCAAATGTGACGAGCGCCGCGCCGAAAAACGTGCGCCTCTTTCCGTTTGGCGTGGGCGATGATGTGAACACCATTTTGCTCGACACGCTCGCCGAAAAATTGCGCGGCGCAAGCGCGTATGTGCGTCCCGCCGAAAAAATTGATGAAGTGGTCTCGGCGTTTTATGCCAAAGTCTCGACGCCCGTGTTATCAGACATGACGGTGGACTGGGGCGGCGTGACCGTGAGCGAGGTCTATCCGTATCCATTGCCTGATTTGTTTGCTGGCTCGCAATTGGTGATCGCGGGACGCTATCGCGGTGGCGCGCCAACGACGATTACGCTCAAGGGCAATGTCAACGGCGTGCCGCAAACATATCGCTATGCGGATGTCGCGTTCAAAAGTTCAGGTGGCGATGATTTTATTCCGCGTCTGTGGGCGACGCGCAAGATCGGTTATTTGCTCAACGCGATTCGCTTGCGCGGCGAAGCGAAAGAAACCGTCAACGAAATTGTTGCGCTGGCGGTACGGTATGGCATTGTCACGCCGTATACCTCGTTCCTGGTTGATGAACGTTCCAATGTCTTGACGGATCAAGGGCGCACCGACGCGGCAAAGCAAGCGCAAGCGACGATGGCACCTGCCGCGATGCCGAATACCGGTGCGGCGGCGGTGCAACAGAGCCAGGATCAAAATCAAATGCGCGGCGCCGGAGTTGCGCCCGTTATGCCGACGAGCGCGCCGAAACCTGCTAGCCCTGGTTCGAGTGCGCCAGCCGAAGTGATCACGCCCATTCAAGTGATTGCCGACAAGACGTTCTTGTTGCGAAACGGGGTGTGGCTCGACACACAATACGATCCATCGAAAATGACGCCGACGAAAATTGAATTTGGCAGTGACGCTTATTTTGCGCTTGGCGCAAACAATCCCGCATGGGGCAAATATCTCGCGCTGGGTTCGCGGGTGATCGTCGTGATCAACAACGTGGCGTATGAAATTACCGACAGTGGTATGGGCGCAACTGCCCCAAGCCAGGTTGTGATCCCAACGTCGGGGATGCCTACGCCGGAATCGCGTGTGGTGCCGCTTGCGCCGACCATCCCGGGCGCGCCAACCGCCGCCGCAACCACGCGCGATTCATCTGCGCTGACGTTATGCGGTGGCACGGTGGTGGGTATGCTCGCGGTCGGGTGGATGCTGGCGTTGCTCGCGTTGCGCGGCAAATAAATTCAAAACCTGGGCGATCTGACCCAACCGCCCAGGTTTTTTATGTTATAATCGCGCCATGCAAAAATTCAATCAATCTGTTTTAATTCAAGCATCCCCAGCGCGCGTGTGGCACGTGCTGGCTCACGCCGAGCAATTTGATTTGCAGGCGGCAGATACCCGCGAAGTTATTACGTCGGCGCAAAAGCACGGTGTGGGCGTGACCTTGCGCGTGACGCGCCGCATCGGTCTGTTGACGTTGGTGTTGAATGGCACAATGACCGAGTGGGACGATGCGCGGGTGATGGCGTCCGAGTGGACGAGTGGTTTGCCGTTTGCGTTGGCGACGCAGGTGCGGATGATGTTACGCGCCGAGAATGGCGGCACGCGCTTGGAACGCGAGTATGCGGTCCGGGTCAAGTTGCCGCTGGCCGGTTCAATCGCGGAAATGTTTCTAACACGTAACACGGCGCGTGAGATGCAGAGTTTGCTCGAACGGATCAAAGCGGCGGCGGAGAACGCTCTGACGCAAAAATAATTTCTGCCAGAGCAATAAAAAATCCCAAAGGACCAGGTTCGGCTCCTTTGGGATTTTTCTATTGCACAATAATTTTGGTTTGAATCATGCGCGTGGGCGCCATACACGGCGGCTTGCTTTGCCGACACGGTAAATCGCCGCTGGCGGTGATGGTCGTGGTTCCGCTTTGACGCGCATTAAATTGATCGAGTGTTGGCTTGCCGGTTGCGCTGTCGACTGTGCGTGTGACAATGGCTGGATTGTCAATTGTGAAATTCCAGAGATACCCGGCATCCAGGTCAAGCGAAAAATTTTCGCCCATGTGAACGGTGAGCGTCCGGTCATCGTTTCCGCGTGCTGGTGTTGCGCGATCGGTGGATGGATGATTGGGCGGGGGATTCGTGCTGACAGCTGGCACAAGAAGCGGCGTTGCGGCGGCGGGCTGGGTTGGGATTGGCGGGTTTAGCGCGGGACTGCACGCGGCATTAACCAGGATGGCGATTGCCGCGACTAGGATTACACTGCGTTTCATGCGTTCCTCTTGATTCCGCAGAATAGACGCCGCGGGCTGTCGAAAAGTTCAAAATCAAAAAACGTTTTTCGTCGCAAGCGGGCGCGCGGTTTTTTGATTTTACCCGATGATTTTGTGAATCAGTGGCGGCAAACTGGGTTTGGTGTCGCTGAACGTGTAGGCGGCGAGTAACCGTGTTTTCGCCGCATCGAATTTGGCGCGGTCATTGGCGTAAAGCGTCAAGAGCGATTCGCCGCGCGCCACGCGCCCGCCAACTTTGTGATGCAAAACCACCCCGACGCCGAGATCGATGACATCGCTTTTTTTTGCGCGTCCGCCACCTAGGTCAACAATGGTCAAGCCAATTTCTTCGGCGTTGATCCCGCTGATAAACCCGGCGCGCGGCGCAAGTACATCCTCGCGAATTGTTGCTTGGGGCATCAACGTGTAATCATCGCGCACGCGCAAATCCCCGCCTTGACCACCAATCCAATCACCAAACTTTTTCAACGCGCGGCCATCGTTCAAGGCGGCTTGGAGTTGCGCGCGCGCCTCGCGTTCGTCGCGCGCGGCTTTGGCAATCAGCAAAAGATGCGCGGACGCCGCAAGACAATGTTCGGTGAAATCGGCGGGCCCGCGGCCCTTGAGCGTTTCAATCGCTTCGATGACTTCGAGCGTATTGCCGACCGCATTGCCCAGCGGCTGATCCATATCGCTAATGATTGCACCGACGGTGCGGCCAACGCCTTGTCCGATCTTGACCATCAACTCGGCAAGCGCGGTCGCGTCCGCCTCGGTTTTCATAAATGCGCCGTGCCCTACCTTGACATCGAGGACGATGATTTGCGCGCCCGCCGCAATTTTTTTGCTCATGATCGAACTCGCGATCAGCGGCAAGCAACTCACCGTCGCGGTTACATCGCGGAGCGCGTACAACTTGCCATCCGCGGGCGCCAGAGTGTGCGTTTGTCCGCTGACAACAATCCCGTGTTTTTGCAACTGCGCGATAAATTCCTGGATTGACAGATTGACGCGCAGACCTGGGATCGCCTCAAGTTTGTCGAGCGTGCCGCCGGAAAAGCCAAGTCCGCGTCCGGACATTTTGCCGACCGGCAATCCCAGCGCCGCGACAAGCGGTGCGACGACGAGGGTCGTCTTGTCGCCGACGCCGCCGCTGGAATGTTTATCCAACACCCGCGGCGAGATCGCGGCGAGATCAAGCACCTCGCCGGAATGTGCCATCGCTAGGGTGAGTGCGGTGGTTTCGTCTTCGTTCATGCCGCGCCAGTACACGGCCATAGCCCACGCGGCAACTTGATAGTCGGCAATTTCACCGCTGGTCAAACCTTGCACGAAAAAATTAATCTCATCGTGCGTCAGGATGTATCCATCGCGTTTTTTTGCAATCAAGTCAACGGCTCGCATCACAACCTCAGTACGCGCCACGTCCAAACAAGACGGTTGGAATGGTGCGCAATAAAATCCACACATCCATAATCGGCGACCAATTTTCGATATAGTAAATATCGAGCATCACCATTTCGTCGAACAATAATTCACTGCGTCCGCTCACTTGCCACAAGCCGGTCATGCCGGGTGACACTTCGAGCCGCCGTTTGTGCCAGTCCTGGTAGGCGATTACTTCGCTGGGCATGGGCGGCCGCGGTCCGACTAGACTCATTTCGCCGCGCAGGACGTTGACGATTTGCGGCAGTTCGTCCATGCTTGTGCGGCGCAACCATGCGCCCACGCGCGTGCGGCGCGGGTCGTTGCGAATTTTGAACAAGGGACCGGAGGCTTCGTTCAAATCGGCAAACTTGTGTTGCGCTTCTTCCGCGCCGACATACATCGTGCGAAATTTATACGCAATGAATTCTTTGCCGCCGCGCCCCACGCGCTTTTGGCGAAAGATCATCGGACCGGGTGAATCGAACCGAATGAGCAGGGCGAACACGCTCATCAGCGGCAGTGCGATCAAAAGCACCAGTCCGCCACCCACCAGGTCAATGCCGCGTTTGAACCAGGTGTCAATCAGCCCCATCCCGGTTTCACGAATCCCGATGAGTGGGATGCCGCCGACGGCATCAATCGCGACGCGGCTGAGCGAGAGTTGAAAGAGATCAGGCACAATTTTGGCAGGGATGTTGATGCGTTGACACATGCGCATGATCCCGATGATCTTGTCGCGCGCGGTCCACGGAAGCGTCACGATCACTTCGTTGACGGACCATTCCTTGATCAAATGTTTCAAATTGTTGGTGTCGCCGAGCGCCTTGAAGCGGCCAATGTCGGTACGGCCGCGTTCTGGATCATCGTCCACAAAGCCGACGATATGATAGGCGAGATGGGGTTGCGCGACGATGTTGCGCATCATGGTGCGGCCCACTTCGCCCGCGCCGACGATCAGCACGCGATCCACACCGATGCCGCGTGGACGCAAGCGCGCAAAAATAATTCGTTCGATCCAACGCGCGAGGCACAACAGCACCACCATCGCGATGGCGGTATAGACATAGACCGCGCGCGAATAAACGAGCGGGCGCACGAAAAAAGTGAATGCCATGAGCAAGAGCGCGGCGGTCGTGGTGCCATTGATGATGATGTAAAATTCGTCCAGCAAGTTTTGCCCGCGCGCCAGTGGATACAAACCTTCAAACCGAAAAATGATGATCGTGAGCGGGGTCAATACCACGATCAGCGGAAAATAGGCGTTGAGCGGTTGATAGAAAAATCCTTCGCCAGGCGCCGGGGTCAATTCTAATTCATAGCGGACTACCCAAGCTAAACAAACAGAGAAAACGATCAACCCTGCGTCGAGCAGAACTTGGAAAAGTAATCCTTTGCGGCTACGAAAGCGCATGGCGGACTCCTCGCTCTGCGAACACCGTGCGATATAACTCGGTCGTCTCGCGTCCGGCGCGCGCCCACGAAAATTTTTGCGCCTGCGTGAATCCACGCGCGATCATTTGCTCACGCAACGCGGGGTCGGTGAGCGCGCGGACGATGGCATCCGCGAGCGCGGCGTGATCATCTGGCGCAACGAGCAGAGCCGCGTCGCCAACGACTTCGGGTAACGATGCGGCGTTCGAGGTGACCACCGGCACGCCGCATTGCATTGCTTCCAGCGGCGGCAAACCGAAACCTTCATAGCGCGATGGATACGCGAGCAGATCGGCGGCTTGGTACCACAGCGGTAATTCATCTTGCGGCACATAGCCCGCAAATATCACTTCGTCTTGCATGTGCGTTTCTGCAATTGCGGCATCCACGTCGGCGTACTTCCAACCGCGCGCGCCACCCAGGACGAGACGATGGGGCAGATGCGCGGCGCGTTTCGCTTGCGCGAACGCACGGATCAAGGCGGGAATGTTTTTGCGTGGCTCGATGGTGCCAAGGTGCAGAATCATTTTTTCTGGCAGATGCCGCCGCGCGCGCAGGGCGTCAACTGCGTCGCGCCGCGTCGCTGGCGCAAAACTGGGATCACTGCCGCAATAGATCACAGCAACCTTGTCCGGCTTGGCGCCAAAGAGCGTGACCAGATCGCGTTTGGTGCTTGCCGAAATTGCGATCAGGTGATCCGCGCGCCGCACCGCATCGCGCACCGCCCAGGTCAAATAGTGGCGGTTGGGCGGGTTGAACAATTGCGGAAAGCGGACGAAACTGAGATCATACACGGTGGCGATCCAGGGAATCGAAATAGCGACGGGACCGGCGAATGCGAGCGCGTGCAACAGATCGATTCGCGCGCGGCGCAAGGCAAACGGTTGGATGCATTGCTCCCAGAAAATTCGAACGATGGGATTGCGTGTGGGCAAGCGCGATTGCGCCACGGTCCAAGTCTTGAACGATGCGCGCGCGCTCGGCTCGCTGAGAAAAATGGTATAGGCGAGATCAGGCGCGGGCGTGAGATTTTGCAGGATGTGGTAAATGTACCAATTGATGCCGGCACTGCGATAATTGCCTGCCAGGTTGAGGAGATGCGCGTCGAGTCCGATGTGTGTCACAGGTGGCATTATAGCACAACTAGTTTACGCGGTTGGTGTACAACCAAGCACTGAACAATAAACCTGATAGGTTTCGTCTGCCACGTGCGCTTGGGTGAACTTGGCCAGCACCCGCGCGCGCCCGCGTTCGCCTAATTCGCGACGGCGCGCGAGATTGGATTGCAATGCGGCGAGATGCGCGCGCAGTGCATTCACATCGCCTTCGGGAAAGATCAACCCGGCATCGCCCAAGACATGGGGCACTTCGCCGCACGTCGAGCCGATCACCGCGATCTCGCACGCCATTGCTTCGATCAGCACGCGCCCAAATTGTTCTTTCCAATTGGCGCGCGTGAGCGAAGGCAACACGAAGACATCGATCGGCGCGTACCACATCGGCATAGCTACCGATGCCAGCGGCGCGGCGAAATGCACCCGTGCTTCGATTTGTAATTCACGCGCGAGTGCTTGCAGACGCGGCAAATCGGGACCACTGCCCACGATGTGTAATTCCCATGCGCCGGACAGCCCCGCAACTGCGCGCAGTAGAAGGTCCACGCCTTTTTCCGGAACGAGTCGTCCCGCATAGCCGATGCTAAACATGCGCGCGGCGCGTTGCGGCGTCACGGTGAAATCTGCCGGGTCGACGCCGAACTGGGGAATGACGCGCGCAGGTCCGCGATAGTGTTTGGCGCGCAGAACGTGTTCGGCGTCGGCGTTGCCGACAATGGCATAATCGGCGTGGCGCAACACCGAGCGCTCCATCCACGCGAATGGCGGCGGATAACGGCGCAAGATATTTTGCCACGAGAAGAAAAGCGTTTTTGCGCCAACCTGCCTTGCCGCGCGCATTGCCAACCAGGTTGCCAAATTGTACGGCTCTTCGTCAATGTGAACCAGATCGGGTTGCGCGCGTGAGAGCATTTGCGGAAGCGTGGGATAATAGTGCCAATGAAAATTGCCGTTAAAGCGTAGTGGCGCAACGATTAACTCATAGCCGCGCGTGTGCGCGCGTTCAAGCGGCATTACGCCGCGTTCATCGCGCCAGAACGGAGGAACGATCACGGTTAGTTTGAGGTTGGGATGTTGTGCGAGAGCTTCGAGCTTGGTTTGATACTGCCCGACGACGCACGCTTTACTGAGCATGACGACACGCATGATTACATTATAACCTAACGGGACAAAGGTTCCAAACCTATACCCTGTTGTTGTAGATTTGATCGAATGCGGGGACGATCATGCGCCAATCGTACTGCGCTGTGACGCGCGCGCGCGCATGACGACCGAGATCGCGGCGGCGTTCGGGATTGCGCAATAATGCGATCACGGCGCGCGCGAATGTGTCCGGCGTGTCGGCGATTACCGCGTCGCGTCCGGGGACCAGGTCAATGCCTTCCACACCGCGCGTGGTCGAGACAATCGCTTGACCCATGGACATCGCTTCCAACACTTTGAGGCGCGTGCCACTACCCATGCGGAGCGGCACAACATACACGGCGGCGGCGGCGACGAATGGGCGCGGATCATTGACCCAGCCGGTTACCTCGATCCCAGGTTGTTGCTTGAGCGCCACGACGCGCGGCGCGGGCTTTTGCCCGACGATGACGAGATGCGCAAGCGGGATGTCGGCGCGGATGCGCGGCAGGATGTCAGCGGCGAACCAGGTCATCGCGTCTACATTCGGTCGGAAATCCATTTTGCCTGCAAAGACTAGACCCAGGTCGGCGAGTGGTTTCGCGCACACGCCGTCAGACGGCACAAAATGTTCCGTGTCCACCCCGTTCGGGATCACCGTAATCGTGTTGCCGCGTGGATCGATCAACGCGCGGATCGCGTCTGCGTCGGTTTGTGAGCAGGCCACGATCTGATCGGCGCGGCGGCAACACGCGCGTTCATAGCGTTCGAGCTTTTGCCACTGGATCAGCGAATAGAGCGCGGCGATAAAACGCGCGGGGCGGCGGCGATCAGATTGAAAGGCGGTGCGTTGCAAAACATATTCGGCATTGTGTTCATCGAATATAATTTGTGCATGACGCGGAGTGAATTGCGAAAACAGATAGCGCGCCATTTCGATGCCTTCAACTTGAATCACGTCGAACGGTTGGGCGCGGAACATTTCATCAACGAGTGCGTGCATAGCGGCAGACTCGAGCCGCAATGCCATGTCGGGTTGTGGCGAAGTGAGTGTGGTGACGGCGCGTTGCGCGAGTGTGCGTGTGGGATACGGCGCGATCGCGATCTGTTTGCACAGTGCGCGCAAGGGTTCGGCGTGGGCGAGTTCAGCGGGCGTGCCGAATGAGATCAAGCTGATCGCGTGGCGTAGCGCGAGATGGCGAATGATGTTGAAATTGCGAATCGTCGTGCCTTGCTGGGGCGGGTACGGGAGTTGCGGCGTGAGGATGAGGATATTCATTGCAGATGTTCGGCGACAATCAAGCGTTCTGCTCGGCGACCTTGCGATAGACCGCGAGCGTTTCGCGCGCGGCGCGTTCCCAGGAAAAGATGCGCGCGCGTTTCAAACCTTTGGCGCGCATTTCGCGACGCAGATTTTCGTCGGACAAGACACGCCACAGGGCGACGGTCAAGCCTTCGACATCTTCCGGGTTGAACAACATCCCGGCATCGCCGAGGACTTCGGGAAGCGATGAGACATTCGACGCAATGACCGGTGTGCCGCACGCCATCGCTTCCAGCGGCGGCAAGCCGAAACCTTCATACAGCGAAGGCATGACCAGGACTTGGGCCGCGTTGTACAGATAAACGAGTTCTTCGTTGGGCACGCCGCCGAGAAAGCGCACCGCGTCGCCCAGTTTCTGTTCGTTGATGACTTGATCTAATTCAGCGACGAGCCAGCTATGATTGCTGGCAATGGCGAGTGTGGCCGATGATTTATATTTGGCGCGCAAGCGCCCGAACGCGCGCAGTAATGTTGGCAAATTTTTGCGTGGTTCGATCGAACCGACGAAGAGAATAAAATCGCCTTGCAATTGATATTGCGCGCGTGCGCGCGCAATATCCGTCGCGTGATCGAGCGGACGAAAGATTGGATGCGCGGCTTCATAGATCACCGTGATTTTTTCTTCCGGCACGCCTAGCATTCGCATCGTGTCGCGCTTGGTGCTTTGCGATACGGCGATGATGTGATCAGCTTGTTTGGCGGCGAGATCGACTTGGCCATAATAACGCGCACTATCGCGGGTGAGCAGATGTGGATATAATAGGAACGCAAGATCGTGCATGGTGATCACAGAGGGACATCGCGACCATTGCGGCGGAATGAAATCGGGGCTGTGCAATACGTCGAGTGGAAACGGCGCGAGTTCGGCGGACATGGCGATGCGTTCAAAGCGATGGTGACTGGGCGTCCACAAGGGCTTGAAGTGAAAATTAGCTTGCTGAACAATGCGCGTATGATCCTTGCGGCTCTTGAAAACAAGGAATTGA
This sequence comes from Chloroflexota bacterium, assembly GCA_037440365.1. Classification (GTDB taxonomy): domain Bacteria; phylum Chloroflexota; class Anaerolineae; order UBA4142; family UBA4142; genus JBBIUF01. The sequence goes on along the minus strand of JBBIUF010000039.1, from coordinate 13,361 downwards.
TCGGCGTGATCAATTCCCGCGAGTGCCTGAATGAGCCGCACGATATATTGACCGATTCCGGCTTTGTGATAATAGACCAAGCGTGCATCAATACCAATTCGCATACGGGGATTATATGCGGAAACACGAAAATTGGAAATTGTTCAAGATTGGTGAGCGTGATCGAAGCCTCGTTGTCGTTCGCGTAGGCATGGGCGTATGCGAACCAGCACGGGAAAATTTATTTTTGAAGAAGGAATACCCTATGCGAATTTTTCGAATGGCGCTTTTTTTTGGTCTGCTTGTTTTTTCTGCCGCGTGCGCTACGGCAACGCCGGTACCAAAAGTTTTTGACGGCGCGCGCGCATATCAAGACGTTCTCGCGCAAATGAAAATCGGTTTCCGACCAACCGGTAGTGCAGGGGATCGCGCCACCGGCGATTATATTATCGCGCAGACAAAGCAAGCTGGGTGGAAAACCGAGACGCAAGAGTTTACGTTTCGCGGCTTGCCCATTCGCAACGTGATCGCGAAAGCGGCGGAGGGCAAGGGTCCGATCATTATCGTCGGCGCGCATTATGATTCGCGGCTGATCGCCGACCAGGACAAGCAGAATCCGACCGCGCCGATGCCAGGTGCGAATGATGGTGGAAGCGGCGTTGCGGTTTTGCTTGAGCTAGCGCGCACGCTTGACACGAGCAAGCTCAAAAACGAAATATGGCTCGCGTTCTTTGACGCGGAAGACAATGGCGACATTAGCGGTTGTATCGTGACGCCCGGCGCTGGGTGCGACGCCACGCCATGGCCCTGGTCGGTAGGCGCGGCATATGTGGCGGAGCATGTGCCGAGCAAGCCGTATGCTATGATCCTCTTGGATATGATCGGTGACATGGAGCAGGATATTTATTACGAGCAGAATTCTGATGTTGAACTGCAAAAGCAAATCTGGGGCATTGCCGCGAAACTAGGTTACACAAGACAATTTATTCCGCAAAACAAATGGTCCATGGAAGACGACCACACGCCGTTTTTGGAACGCGGCATTCGTGCGGTAGATATGATTGATTTCGATTATCCGTACTGGCATACGACCCAGGATACGGCGGATAAGGTTTCGGCAGACAGTCTGGAGCGGGTGGGGCGAGTGATGAAGGTGTGGCTGGAGAGTCAGTAAGCGAATCAAGAATTTGAGGCGAACAACTGCCAAGCCGTCCAAGTAATTTGGGTGTGCGTCACGTTTTTGGCTGAACGCACCGAATGCATTCGGTGGCTCAGCGAGGTGACAATCGGTTTCCAACCGATTGTCACAAACTCGATAAATCGAGTTTCTACCTCATTGAAACGCCGATTTTTAATCGGCGGCGGGCAACGCCCAAAAGTTTGACGCACACTCGAGTAATTTTTTGACAGTGCAAAAGGTACGCACTATAATTACATTGCGATTCTATCTTTGACCCTGGACAATTTGATCGGGTATTTCGGAGCAGAGGCGCAAGTGCCTTTTGTCTGTCCATGGGCTAGGCTTTTTTGCAATCGAACACCTGTTGTCAGACATGCGTTTGAACAAGTTCATGTCTGGCAACAGGTGTTGTTGTTGCGTTGCCAACACTAAAAATGTCAATTGTCGATCCGAATGGCGTCGCCTTTTTGATCCTCATGCTGTTCGTCATCGGGGTCCTTTTCGTAATTTCTAGACCAAAGGAAAAACCGCGCGAGAGTTTGTATGAACCCGCTGAACAAGCCGAGATCGAAAAATGTCCATATTGTAACCGTATCATTGGGATTTGGGTCAAGGATGCAATAACCACACAGATTGGTGCTCCCAATCAGTGTCCGCATTGCGGCAAGAAAATTAGACGATAGGATGAACCTGTCGCTTTCTCGATTGCTGGAAATAGTGTCTAGACAAAGAAAAGTAAACCGAGTTCGAGCGCAATTATTTTTTACTTGTGCTGGAAAGTTGCATTGTTTCTACAATTACGCTAGATTATTCTCTGGATAGATTGGCGTTTACACCTCCGTCACACTTGTTCTATTCTACAGTGATAATAAAAGTGACATCAGCAAGACATTCTGGCGGACAGCGCGCCCACTCTGGTTGATTCAAGGAGATTTGGGTCAGTCAATTCATTCCGCGTTGCGATGATCACGGGCGGGAGCAGTGTGTTCTGGGTTCGTACCAGAAGCATTTGTTGAGCAGAGTTGGAACTGGTGCGCTCTCGATGTGAACCCTCCAATGTGAGGCAACGGAAATTTGCTCAACCCAGCCAGGCGTGTGCCGACTGGACAAAAAACAACAGACTCGAGCGATAGATAGAATAGGATTAAAGGTGGAATCTAGTGAAACCAAGACTTCGCAAATCAATTATCGTTTCGATGCTAGGGTTAGGACTGGGGCTGTTTGCCGCGTGCACCACCCCGGCACTGCCATCGGCATCGCTGACACCAACTCGAATTGCTACGGAGACCACCGGTATGTCAACCCAACTTTCTGTTTCGCAAGCAACTGGACTGAACCGCACGCAGTACTCGGAAAATTTCGTGATCGGCGATGCGCGCCTCGACGCTCCGGAGCTTGCCAAACGCGGCGCGTATGGCGTGGGTGTCCGCACGGTTCAGGTGGTTCATCCTGATCAATTGGATATTCTCAAATATTCTGCCACTATTCCCAATCCGCGCTACGACCGCCCATTAACTCTGGAAATTTGGTATCCTGCGATCATTCCGGCAGGTATATCGCCGATTGCCTGGTATTCCGATGTGCTAGGCAATGGACCAAACAATCCGGATCGCCCCAATACTCCGTTCGAATTTGCTGGACGTGCGCTTCGCGATGCCGCCCCCAATCCGCAAGCCGCACCGTATCCGCTAGTCATTGTTTCGCATGGCTATCCGGGTTCTCGCGTGCTGATGACATGGTTGACGGAGAACCTGGCTTCCAAAGGCTATGTTGTCGTCGCGATCGATCACACCGAATCAACGCACGGCGACAACGCTGGTTTTTCGAGTACGTTGCTCAATCGTGCACTGGACGATCTCTTTGTGTTGAATGAACTGGCGAAAATGAATGCAAGCAATTCGCAAACTTTTTTGACCGACATGGTGGATACGAATCATACCGCGGTGGTGGGCTATTCTATGGGCGGGTACGGCGCGCTCAACGTGGCGGGTGTGGGAGTCAACCCAGCCGCCGTTAGCACGGCTGTGCCTGGCGGCAAATTAGCCATTCGCCAAACGGGCAACCCAGTCTATGCGGCATCCATTGATCCGCGCATCAAAGCGATCGTTGCGCTCGCGCCGTGGGGGGGCCCGGTTTTTGATGCGGAGGGGTTAAAGGGGCTCAAGGTTCCCGCGCTCTTTATTGTCGGCAGTGCCGATACCGTTGCTGGGTATGCCAATGTTCAACGATTCTATGAGCAAGCGATCAACGCGGATCGCTATTTGCTCGTGTTTCAAAACGGCAGTCACAACATCGCGGTCAATCCGGTCCCGCTCATCGCGACAACCAAGCTAGCCGATTATCAACACTATCAAGAACCCGTTTGGGATATTGTACGGTGCAACAATCTCAATCAACATATCATTACGGCGTTCTTGGGCCTCCAGCTCAAAAAACTGGAATATCAATCTTACCTAGATGTGGCTACGCCGGCGCAAGGCTTGGAGCTATTTCACCGGACGCCCCAATAGCTGAAAGAATCCAAACCCATTGTTGCGGGGCATGTTTGGAAAAGATAAAGGATGAAATGCAGTGGTGATTCTACATTTCATCCTTTCTTTTCGTTTTGTCCTGTCTGGGTCCAGGATTGTGTTATGGTTCATAGACCGTTTGCGGATTTTTGTGCAGAACAATTGTATCCGTTGTTAGTGCCATCATTGCGCCACTAACGGCAGTCTGCACTGCCTCGCGCAGAACACTCACCGAATCAAGAATGCCCGCGTCGTTCATTGCCACAATGTCACCGCTCAGCACATCGCAACCGAAATCTGCACCGCGTTGTTGCGCTCGCGCGATCAAAGCGGCGGGCGCATCAATACCCGCGTTCGATAATAATTGGTGCATCGGGGCTTGCAAGGCGCGCGCTACAATCTCACCTGCAATTTTTTGCTCGCCGTCGAGCGCGCGCACAGCGGGCACACAATTCAAATAAGCGACACCGCCGCCCGCCACAACTCCTTCGCGCAACGCCAGCGGCAATGCGCGAATTGCTTTTTCGGCTTTTTGGCGAATCACATTCCGTTCTGCTTCAGTGTGCGCACCGATCAGCAACTTGGCAATTTGACCCTGCAACCGCGCAAGCCGAAAACGTAACTCGGCGCTTGCGTCGTCAGTTTCTGGCAACGACGCGATGCGCGCGCGGATGAGTGCCACCTGGTTTTCAATGGCGGCTTGGTCGCCTTCGCCGCCGACAAGGATCAATTCGTTGGCGTCGGCTTCGACCCGCGGGGATGCGCCCAGATCGGTTGGTTCAAGCTGTTCCAGCGCGCGACCGCGTTCGGGTGACAAGATGGTTGCGCCTGTGAGTGCCGCAAGATCAGCGAAATCGTTTTGGCGTTTCGATTCCCGCTCGCGCAGTTCAGCGGCGATGATTTTTATTTTGCCTTGTTGCTGATTCAGCACAAGCGTCGTTAATGCCAGCCCGCTAATTGCTGTGGCGATCAAGGCAACTTGATGCCATTGGGTCCCCGCCACAATTTCGAGCATGCGTTGGACCGCTTGAACCGATTGCACTGGACCGTCATAAAGCACAATGTGACATTCTTCGATGATCGCGCGGCGGCGCGCCGAATCCGTGATCAAATATGGCGAAACGAGTTTGCCGTTCCAGCGTCCGCCTTCGGCGTATTGCCGTTCGATGTACGGCGCAAGGTATTCCTCAATGCTGACGTACGCGTCCGCGCCTAGCGTGCTAAAAATTTCGGCGAGCACCGCGCTCAACTTTTCATCACCCGTTATGGTTTCAGCAAGGTGGGTCAATTCTGCGGCTTGGGCAGGCCGTGCCATGGCACGCAAGGCATCCATCGCAACACGCGCGGCGTGATCAATCCCACGGCGTAACACCATCGGATTGTGACCGGCGGCGACCAGGCGCGAGCCTTCATTGAGAATTGCTTGCGCGAGGACAGCGGCGGTTGCGCACCCATCGCCCGCGCGAATATGTTGTCGCCACACGAGATTGCGTGCCAGCATCGCGCCCACATCTTCTGTGCGCTCTGGGATGGCAAACAGGCGCCGCGCAATCGTCGCCGCGTCCGAAATAATTTCCGGCGCGGTTTTTGTTTCGTGCTTGGCAAGAATCGTTCCCTGGGTTGGCCCCAGAGTGATCGCGAGCAGGTCGGCAATTTGATCAAAGCCGCGCTTGAGCGCGGTTATGGCTGGTTCACCTTGAACCAGTTGTGGCGTAGGCATCCGGTTATTCTCCGCGCACTAGAATCGTTGACAAAATTGTCTATACAAATCGTCGAGTTCTCTGGGTGGCAAGGAGGTTTCGAGCCAGAATGCCAGTCCTTCGGGTTTGAGTTCATCGCACAATGGCAAAACTTCATCGGGCGGACAAAGCACTTGGACCGATTTACCGGCATTCTGAATTTTGCGCAAGAGGTCAACTTTTTGTAAAGCCGATGGCGTGCCTGCGCCCGGCACGTACTGGATCGCTTGCAATTCCGGGATACGCAGTAGCACGTCAATCTGGCGTGCCGCGTCCGGCCCGTCCAGATGAAAGATCGAACGCCCAGCCGTTCGCGCCACCCGAATCAAATCGGGCGCGAATAATCGCTCAAACACGCGCGGGCTGATCATCGTATTGAAATCGCATTCGGTGGTGCAGTACGGTTCGTTCGACCACAACCCAGGCCAGCGCATTGCCGCCGCGCCGCGGCCAACCGTGCAACGATATTGTTCTGTGAAAGCTTGATGCCAACCGAAATAAATCTGGTCGAGTGATTCGGTGATCCGCTCTGGTTGATCGACAATATCCAAGCACAGCTTGGACGAACCGCGAAAGTTGAGTAACACATCGCCCACGCCACCCAACGCCGGTTGATGCACAACAAATTTTCCGAGGGAGGCGTCAGCGGCTTGGGATAGCCGCGCGCGCATCAACTTCCACCATGCCCCTTGATCCACGCGCCAGTCCGGCGCGTTCGCCCAATCGTCTTGGATGAACGCGTGTTGCCATGTGGTATCTGAAACAAATTCAAGAGGTCCGCCGAACAGCCCGCCCAACATTACTGGCCCAAAGTCCACGCGGAACGTCGGCAGTTTGTCGCCAACGCGATACAATTGCAACATGTCCTGCATCTTGGCATCAAACCAGGCATCGGGTTGATCCAGCAATTCGAGGCGACGCGAAATGATGCGTTGCGGATTTGTATCGGCAGAGGCGACGAACACGGGGCGATCAAGGCAGTCGTGCGCCCACCAGGCTTCAAAGCGTTTGGCAATGGTTGGAAAATCAGGACAGTTCTCGAGCGGTCGCGTTGCAAGGTCAGTGAGTTGCCGCGACCACTGGGCGCGTTCCGCGAGAATCATCACGTTAGTGTTAGCGTCCACCAAACCCGGTTGTCGCAATGCCTTGCACAAAATATCGTTGCGCAAAGACAAAGATAATCAAGATTGGAATCAGCACTGCCGTTGATGCGGCAAAGAGCAATTCCCATTGTCCGGTTTGTTGCACGTCATTCATCGCGCGCAAGCCAAGCGCCAGTGTCCAGTTGTCTTGACCGTTGAGATAAATCAACGGTTGCAAAAAGTCGTTATAGCTTTGCAAGAACGAGAACACGGCAACCGTTGTAATCACTGGCTTGGAGAGCGGCAGGATGATGCGGAACAAGATTTGCAAACGATTGGCACCGTCAATCAGCGCGGCTTCTTCCAATTCAATGGGGATGCCTTTGAAAAACTGGCGCAACAAAAAGACATAGAGCGGCGCGAGCGCGAGCCAGGCCGGGACGGTGAGCGGTAAAAAGTTCAGCGGCAAAACACCAAAGATGGTGCCGGGTTTTGTCCAGCCCAATGTTTTGAACTCGATAAACATCGGGATGAGCGTGATAATCTCTGGCATCATCATGGTCGCCAGAAGCAAAGCGAAAAAGAAATCGCGGCCGGGCCATTTCAGGCGCGCAAACGCATACGCCACCATCGAGCAGGAAAGGAGTGTGCCAATGACGGTGAGCAAGCAGATGACAAAGGTATTGACCGCGAACTTGGCAAAGGGCATCATCGTCAGTGCAATGAGATAGTTGCCCCATTGGGGTGCCTGGGGGATCCAAACGATGGGTTGCGCAAAAATCTCGGTGCGCGCTTTGAGGGATGACGAAACCATCCAGAGCGTTGGCGCGAGAAATGAAATCAATACAATCGTCATGATGATCTGGAGAAAGATTAGCCAGATAGCGCGCAGGGTGGCTTGCCGCGAACGACGCGCGTTGACTCTAGTTTGAGTTGTCACTATTTTTTTCCTCTCTACGATTCGTAATAGACCCATTTGTTCGAGACGTAGAACTGGGCAATGGTAAACCCAACGACAATAATGAACAGTTCCCAAGCCAGTGCAGAGGCATACCCCATGTTAAAGAACTGAAAGCCCTGCTGATAGATATTCAAGACCACGAACAACGTCGAGTCCTGCGGACCGCCGCCAGTCATGATCAGGGATGGCACAAACGTCTGAAATGAATTGATGATCGCGATCACCATGTTGTAAAAAATCAACGGGGTCATCAAAGGAATGGTGATGCTGAAAAGCGAGCGTAATTTCCCAGCGCCGTCAATTTCGGCGGCTTCCATCAATTGAATGGGGATGTTACCCAACCCAGCGATGAAAATGACCATCTGACGGCCAATCATCCAAAATGACATGAAGATGAAGGCGGGTTTTGCCAGGTCGGCATCGAGGAGCCACTTTTGCGGTGGAATCCCAATCCAACCCAGGGCTTCGTTGAGAATGCCATAGTCGGGATGCAAGACCCGTTGCCAGACCACGGCAGTCGCGACGATGGGGATAATGATCGGCAGATAAAAGCCAGCGCGATAGATGCTACGAAACTTGATGGCTTGCGTCAGCGCGAGTGCGAGCGTGAATGAGATGACGAGTTGGACTGGTACCGCGAAGATGGTATAAAACGCGCTGTTGTACAATGCTTTAAGCGAACGCTCATCGGTGAACGCTCGTTGGATATTTTGAAACCCCACAAACACGGGGTCTGACAATAAATCCCATCTCTGGAACATGAGCCAGATCGAATACAACATCGGAAAGGCGACGAATACGATAAACCCAACCAGGAATGGTCCCGCGAAAAGATAGCCTTCTAACCATTCCCGGATTTTCATGGCGCTGGGTCGTACGTTTGGACGGGATGCGATTGCCATACCATACTCCTTTGACATGGTGAGCAAGTGGGTCGGCTAGCATCACCGAGACTTTGATGCTAGCCGATGTGATTGGAAATGCGTTGGCGCTCTCCCAGTCACGCGCCGCGTTCTGATTTACTGCGTTTTCCAATAGTCGTCCAACTGCTTTTGGAGTTGGGCATCTACTTTGGGCAGGACATCGGCGGCTTTGGCAGTGCCAGCGTTGATCAAGTCCCAGGCGAGCGGCTTGACCGTTTCGGACCACATGCGGGTGCGCGGCACGCCCGCGCTGACCACGTCAATCTGGCCTTCCTTGAAGGCGTCGAGGAACGCTTGCCCGTTTTGGATGCCGTAGAGTTCTTTGGTGCTGGGAAGCCACCACGACTTGGCAAGATCGAGGTTGCTGGGGATGCGCCCGGTGATGGTCGAATACATTTTATTGCCTTCTTCGCTCACCAGGTATGAGGCAAACGCCCAGGCGGCTTCGGTCTTGGTGGTCTTGGGGATGCAAACGCCTTCACCCCAACCACGGTGCGGCCGCCCGGCACCAGCGCCCTTGGGCATACGCACGACATCGAATTCAACTTGCTTTTTCTGATCGCGCAGAGCCGCGGTGTTCAGTTGCGGCAGGAACCAGGGACCTTCGTACTTCATGCCACAGTTCGAGTTGTTGATCGAATACGCGCCGGTGGTGTCGGTCGGAAGCGGTGACGCTTTGAAGGTGTACGGCATATCGTACGCCACGGTCTGGATCATTTTCGCGATCGCGGGATCGCTGAATTGCGCTTTTTTGGGATCGATCACTGTGTCGAACTCGCGCTTGCCCGTTAGCACAATCCAGCCGATATCGCGAAACCAGTTGCCGTTGTTTTGGTAGCCGAATATTTTCTTGCCGGCATTCGTCAGTTTCTGCGCCATTTCTACGAATTGATCAAAGGTCCAGTCATCGGTCGGGTACTTGATCCCGGCATCGTCAAAGACCTTTTTGACGTAGAACATGACCATGGTCGCCGCTTGCAGGGGGACAAGGTACATTTTGCCCTTGCGGCGGACGCTTTGATCAATGCTGGGATAACCCTGGGGATATGGTCCGGTCACTTTATCGCGCGCGACCAAGTCATCAATGGGGGACAATAAATTCTTGTCCGCATAGATTTGCCATTCCCAACCTTGGAACGACGCAAGGTCGGGCGGGGTGCCGCCCGCAAACATTGTTTGCAGTTTGGTGTAAAAGTTGTTGTTCGGATCGGCGACGGGAGTCACGTTCACAATTTGACCGGGGAATTTAGCTTCGTACGCTGGTTTCAGTTTTTCCCACGCGGGCGCATCCGTTGTGTCACCCCACGCCAAAAAGTCGAATGTAGTGGGCGCGAGCGCGGGCTTGCCGACGGTTGGCATTGCGGCGCTGGCGGCGGTCGGCGCGGGGGCGGTTGCCGCAGGCGCACAACTCGCAATGACTGCACCGAGTGCAGTGGTACCGCTGAGAACCAGGAACTCGCGACGCGTCAGTTTCTTTCCTTCCATGGATTCTGCTCCTCATGAATGAGATGGATGGCACACGCAATTGTGCGCCAGGACGAATTCGGCAAAACTCTAGTCAATTGGTTGGCGGTCCTCCTTTCTGCGCCAAGGTTACGCTGGTGCGGGTGGGTGCAAAGGGACTAGTTGAAAGTCTTGCGCTAAGCTTCGTGGCGCGCAAGACGAATCTTGTATTCGTAGCGATCCGCGCGGTAAAAGGTGGTGGTGTATTCGATGGGGCGCATTTCGGACGAATAGGTCAAGCGTCGTCGCACGAGGAGCGCAGATTTTTTTTGCACACCCAGTTCGCGCGCAATATCCGCATCGGCAATCATGGCGCTGATTGATTCATCCGCTTCGACCAGGGGAATGTACAAATGGTGTTCCACAATTTCGTACAGCGCGATATGATGCAGATCGTGTTTCGCCAACTGCTCGCCAATGTCGGGGCTCCAGTAGCCGCGCGCGAGGGCAATCGGCTCGTCGTTTGCGATCTGTACTCGTTCGATCAAATAGGCTTTTTGTTGCGGTGACAATTTGAGGGCGCGTGCGATTTCGGCGGGCGGCATGGATTCGGCGGCGGATACCAGCTTGAACTGTGGGGTAATCTGGCGGCTTTGCATTTCTTCGGCAAACGAAGTCAGCCACGCAAGATGTTCTTCGAGTTTGGTGCGTTTAACAAATGTGCCTTTGCCGGCTTTGCGGTAGACCCAGCCTTCGCGCGCAAGGTCATGCACCGCGCGACGCACGGTAGTGATGCTGAGATTGTAGCGGCGCATCAACTCGTGTTCGGTCGGCAAGGTATCGCCGGGTTTGTACATGCCTTGTGAAATGTCTTCACGCAAAACTTGTTCAAGCCAGCGATAGTAGGGGGTATATTGTGGCAGAGGCAAGCGGTTCTCCATTGAACAGCTATTTGGTGCATTAGTGCATCAAGGCAAGGATAGCATAGCTTGGCTCGCCTGTCAAGACGCCGTGTAACTCGGTGTCCGCCACGTTTTTGGGCGAACGTCGCCGATTCTTCACGCAACTTGGTTGACCGAGTTTTCACTTTTTGAGCCGTTGTTTTCAAACGACGGCGATCAAGTTCGAATCTTTCCAAAATCTTGACGCATATCCTAACCTGAACACGGCTTTCATTTCGCACAGGGGCGTGGTAGAATGCGAACTAGCAATCTCGTGCCCCAAAAAAATGCAGATTAGGGATTGCTTGCAAAATTGACTCGCAATTAAATCCGAATCATGTTATCTCTCACCCCATCACCCACAATTGTAAATCAGTACGCGCCCATCACGCTCCTGGTCTCTGGCACGTCGGCGGACCTGCGGCTCGCGCGTGGCGTGCTCGCGCGAATTGCGGACGGGTTGCGCGCTGGCTCGCGGCGGCTCGCGGTAGAATTTGCAGAACAGAGCGCATCGCCGCAAGACACTTTGGTGCGCGTGCGTGCGTGTGACGTGTTTATCGGCTTGTATTCGCGCGCGCTCTATGACCAGCCGCTGTCGCCACACCACGCGCTTGACCTGTCCGCGCAATTCGCTGAGGCGCAAAAAAATGACAAGCCGATGCTCGTGTTCGTTCAGGCGCTCAAGGACGACGAGCCGCCCGATGCCCAGCGCATCGAGTTGATCACGCGCGTCATCACGCCCAATTTTGCCAGCACACTGGAATTTGCCAGCGCGGAGCAATTGGAAGATCAATTGACCCAGGCGCTCACCGCGCTGATCGCCGCGCGCTTGAATCTGCGCGTTACGCGCCCGCCGTTTCTCGCGCCGCCTGCGGTTGCAAATTTTGTTGGGCGCGCATCGCTTGTCGAAAAAATTTGCGCCGCGATTGAACCAGGTCGCGCGGTCATTTTGCACAGCGCGGGTTATAGCGGCGGGCAAGGCAAAACCACGTTGGCGATCCAGGTTGCGCACCGTTTGCGTGAAATGTTTGACGGCGTGTTATGGGCGAGTGTGCCAACTATGCGTCCCGCTGATACGCTCGCAACCTGGGCGCGACCATTTGGCGGATTTGCGGCACTGGGGCGCGGCGATTTGCGTTTTACGTTTCGTCCGCTGGATGCCGACACGCTCATTCTCGAAGATACGCGCGTGCGCGCGGACGCGCTCTGCGAAATTGTGCGCGACAAGCGCGTGCTGGCAATTCTCGATGGCGTGGAAACAGACACGGACATGCAAACAATCGCGCCCTTGCTCACCGCGTTGCGCAATAGCGCAGTTGTGGTCACAAGCCGTGCGCCGCTGGCGCTGGCAAATGCAACCGCGATCGAAGTTGGCGGATTGGACGAAGACGCGGCGATCACCTTGTTCGCGCAACTCGTCGGCGATGTGCGCTTGAACGATGCGCGCTCACGCGCGGCGAATCACCCCGATGATGTGCGCGCGCTGATCGATGGACTGGTGCGGATGGTGGATGGTTCGCCGTTGGCGGTGCGTTTGCTTGCCGCGCAACTGCGCGAGCGCACCGACCTGACGCTTGAGATGCTGGTGCGGATGGTGCGGAATGAACGGATGGGCATTGCGGATTCCAATCAGCAATCGGATGCGGGCGCGGGTTTGCGTGTGGCGATCAACCTGGCATTTGCTCTGCTCGCGCCGGATGAGCAAAAATTTCTCGATGTGTTGGGCGTATTCGCGGGCGACGATTTCGATGCGGACGCCGCCGCGGTGGTTGCGGATACGCGCGCGCCGATTGCGGGTTCGTTGTTGGAATATTTGACGCGCTGGGCGTTGATCGAACCAGGACGCGGCGCGGGCAGATACGGTTTGCATCGCGCGCTGAAAAATTTTGTGCGCGCGCACGCGCCCAACCCGGACGCCGCGTTGAGTCTCGCGCGGTATTATTGCGATGTGGCGATTGAAAACGGGCGCAACCTGCAATCGTCCGCGAGCCGTGCGGCAATGGCAACGCTTGACCGCGAGCAAGCGAATATCTTTGCGGCGCAGGCGTATGCGCGCGAGCGCCGCGACACAGTCGGTTGGCAGATCACACGCGATTTTGTAGATGGCGCCATGACGTACTATTTTTCGCTCCGCGCAATGTGGAGCGAATGGATCGCTTGGAGTAATGCCGGGATTGAAGCGTGCCAGCAACTCGGCGATGAGGCTGGGGCAGGGCGGATTGCCGGCGGACTCGGCATGGTGTATTATCGTAAGAACGAACTTGGCCAAGCCGTCGAATTTTGCAAATACGCACTCGCGTTGATGGAAAAAATTGGTAACCAGCCGGCGCTCGCCACAATTTGCATGAACCTGGGTAATATTCAAGTTGACAAGGGCGCGTGGCAGGACGGTCTCAATTCATTGTTTGCGTCCCTGAGGATCCGCGAGCAAATGGGCGATCTGCACGGACAGGCGCAGACGCGCGCGAATATCGGCGTGCTGTATGCGAAACACGGCGACCGCGCCAAGGCGCGCGCCAATTGGATGCAGGCGCTCGAAATGTTTGCGCACCTCGACAAGAACACGGAAGCAGATATTGTGCGGAAATGGCTCAAGGGTTTGC
>JBBIUF010000038.1:0-35869 GCA_037440365.1 Chloroflexota bacterium | reverse complement strand
CCGTTGAGAGGCGGCTTGAGTCGGCTCTGGTGGGTTCGATTCCCATCCGCTTCCGTAAAGTGAAATGGCTTGATGCATCAAATCAAACCTGAGGAAATCAAAGCATGGTTTCGTTTTATCCCGGTATGTGAATTTTGACCCAGCAACGCACTGGTTGCGTTGATCCAACTACATCTCCGATTCATCTCCATTCGCTCCGAGCGAGTTAGCCCCGCACAGTGCCTTGCTCTCGCCGTCCCGGACTGCAGATGATTGTCGGCGACGGGAGCTATCTACGCCAAGCCCAATTTATTCGCACTTTATTCGCAAGCAAACATTTTGACTCGCCGTTGATTGATGCCCGGTGGGTATCCCGCTTTTGTGCGCGCAGGTCAAATCAAGTGGTTCACTTGGTTGATCTTTCAACTCATCAGACAAGGAGTCAACGTGTTATCCCTGAATCGTTTCTTCATCTCGCGCTGGGGACCAATTGCCACCGGTGTGGTCGTCGGCGTGCTAGCGCCAGTTCTAGTCAAACTCGGCAATCCTGGTAATATGGGTGTTTGCGTCGCCTGCTTTACGCGCGACATTGCCGGCGCGCTGGGTCTACAGCGCGTGGCAACAGTCGAATATATTCGCCCGGAGATCATCGGCTTGGTGCTGGGTTCGCTCATCGCCGCCTACCTCTTTCGCGAATTCAAACCGCGCGCTGGCTCTGCACCGATCGTGCGTTTCCTGCTCGGTATGCTCGCCATGGTCGGCGCGCTCGTGTTCCTCGGCTGTCCCTGGCGCGCGTATCTGCGCTTGAGTGGTGGCGATTGGAATGCGATCCTGGGTATTGTCGGCTTGGTGGGCGGGGTCGCGTGTGGCATTGGGTTCTTGCGCATGGGTTTCAGTTTAGGGCGCAGTCGCCCAACGACAACTGCGGCTGGTTGGGTGATGCCGGTGTTGATGGTTGGCTTGCTCGCATTGCTGGTAGTCGCACCCATGTTTGGCCGCGATGCGAATGGCAACCCCACGGGCCCCATCTTTTTTTCGACAACTGGACCGGGTAGTCAACACGCGCAAATTCTAATTTCGCTCGGCGTGGCGTTGGTGATTGGCTTTTTGGCGCAACGCAGTCGCTTTTGCACGATTGGCGGATTGCGTGATCTCATGCTATTGCGTGACATGCACTTGTTTAACGGCGCCATCGCGCTCGTGCTCGCCGCGTTTGCAACCAACGTGGTGCTTGGGCAGTTTAATCCAGGTTTTACCGGTCAACCCATTGCTCACACAGATGGTCTCTGGAACTTTGGCGGGATGGTTTTGGCAGGGCTTGCATTCACGCTGGCGGGTGGCTGTCCTGGGCGTCAACTGATTCTCTCCGGCGAAGGTGATACGGATGCGGCGATCTTTGCGCTGGGGATGCTCGTCGGCGCAGGCGTCGCCCACAACTTTAATCTCGCCAGTTCCGCGGCGGGCGTAAGCCCTTACGGACCCGCGGCGGTGATCCTGGGTTTGATCGTTTGCGCAGTAATTGGCTTGACGATGCGCGAACACATCGTTGCGGCTGTTCGCGAATTACAAGGCGCATAGGAGATTCGAATGGAAAAGCAAACAACTTTGGATGTGCGGGGCCTGGCATGCCCGCAACCGGCGTTGCTCGCGCGCGACACGCTCGCGCAGATGAAAGCGGGTGCGTTGGATGTGTTGCTCGATTCGGCGACCGCGCGCGATAACGTGAGCCGCATCGCTCGCAAAGCGGGCTGGGCGGTTGCCGAAACAATGATCCCAGATGGGATTCGGCTCATCTTAACGAAATGATTTACCTTGATCATGCCGCAACGTCGTGGCCCAAGCCCGCCCAAGTCACACAAGCCATGGCTGATTATTTGGAGTGCGCCGGGGGCAACCCCGGCCGCTCAGGCCACCGGCTGTCCATCGCGGCGGGACGCTTGGTATATGATGCGCGGGAAGCCATCGCTGACTTGTTCCATGCGCCTGATCCCCTCCGTGTGATCTTTACGCTGAACGCGACGCACGCGCTGAACCTGGTATTGCGCGGTTTGGTGCGTCCTGGGGACCGCGTTGTCACGACGGCAATGGAGCATAATGCGGTCATGCGTCCCCTGCGCGCACTCGAAAACTCGGGCGTTGAGATCGTGGTTGTGCCGTGTGACGGGGAGGGCTCGCTTGATCTGGGAGCGATGCAACGAGCGTTGCAAGTACAAGCCCGCCTGGTTGTGCTCACGCACGCGAGTAACGTCACGGGAACCATGATGCCGGTTACCGAAGTCGTGTCCTTGGCGCATCGAGCGGGCGCACTCGTCCTGCTCGATGCCGCGCAGACGGGGGGCGTGCTACCCTTGGATATGCAAGCGCTCGGTGTGGATTTGCTCGCGTTTACTGGACACAAGGGTTTGCAAGGTCCCCCCGGCACCGGGGGCCTCATTCTGAATGATCCCGTGGACGCCGTGATGATCGAACCGCTGATGCGTGGTGGAACAGGGAGTAATTCTGAATTAGAAGCCCAGCCGGAATTTTTGCCCGATAAATTCGAGAGCGGCACGCCCAATGGAGTGGGCATCGCCGGGTTGGGCGCAGGGGTGCGCTGTGTCCTTGAGGTAGGCGTGGACTCGATTCGCGCGCACGAAAATGAATTGACGCGGCTGTTGCTTGAGGGCCTGAGCGCGATTCCGGGGATCACGGTGTATGGTCCCCGCGAAATAAACAAGCGAGTTGCGGTCGTCTCGTTCACCGTCGCGGGCAAGCGTGTTTCGGAAATTAGTTTGCGGCTGGATGAAGAATTTGGAGTCTTGTGTCGCGTGGGGTTACACTGCGCCCCCGCCGCGCATCGCACCATAGGCACCTTTCCCGAAGGCACGATTCGTTTTGCGCCGGGGATGCGGTCTACGCTGAATGATATTCGGGCGGCGCTTGACGCTGTCCGACAGGTGGTAGGTACATGAATCGAGATGGTGTGGTTTTGTTTCACACTTCATCAGCGGCATTGCGCGCTGAAAAAATTTTGATTCGCGCCGAGTTGGATGTCAAGTTAGTGCCAACGCCGCGCGAGTTGTCTAGCGATTGTGGAATCTCGCTGAGTTTTGGTTGGAGTCAAGTCGAACACGTGCGGCAATTGCTCGACACCGCAAACGTGGAAACGGCGGGCATTCATTCCTTGCGCGCCGGTCGCGAAACGAGGATCATATGAACGAATTACTAGAAAGGCAAAGGCAAGTGCAAGTGGCTGAACCCATTCGGCTGACGAGTCTAGCATCTTGCGCTGGCTGAGCGGCAAAGATGAGTCCCGAGACTCTGGCGCAGGTTCTGCGTCCATTACAAGACTTGTTTATCCCCGCCGATTATCCGAACTTGATAGTTGGGCTAGGTCATCCGGATGATGCGGCGGTTTATCGGCTCGACGACCAGCGTGCGTTGATTTTCACCACGGATTTTTTTACCCCGATTGTTGACAATCCCTACGATTACGGTGCAATTGCGGCGGCGAATGCGCTTTCTGATGTGTATGCGATGGGCGGTCAACCCCTGCTCGCCTTGAACCTCGTGGCGTTTCCGGCAAAATTGCCAGTTGAAATCTTGAGCGAGGTTATGCGCGGCATGGCGGAGACTGTGCGCGCGGCGGGCGCAGTGATCGCCGGCGGTCATTCGATTCAGGACGAAGAGCCCAAGGTTGGATTATGTGTCGTCGGCATGGCGCATCCGGATCACCTCTTTACAAAAGCGGGCGCGCGGGATGGCGATGTGCTTGTGCTGACCAAACCGCTTGGGAGTGGCGTCATCACGACCGTAGCCAAAGCCGATCAAGCTGACCCCGCACATGTGGCGGGCGCAGTCCAGTGGATGAAACGTCTCAATCGGGTGCCCGCCGAAATTGCGGTGACCTGCGGCGTTCACGCCGGCACCGATATTACCGGCTTTGGTCTGATTGGGCATGCCTGGGAAATGGTCGAATCTGCCGGGGTTGGGTTACGCATTGATCTGGGCGCAGTCCCCTTTATGGATGGCGCCCAACGTTACGCGGACGAAGGGCTCTATCCAGGCGGGACGTGCGCGAATCATGCAACATATCAATGCCACACGCGGTTTGCCGATGACATGTGCGATGGCGATTGCATGTTATTGTTCGACGCACAAACGAGCGGCGGCTTACTGCTCGCTGTGCCACCCGAGGGCTTGGCGCATTTTCGCGCCGAGATGACCCGCCACAGCGAACCGTGGTGGGAAATCGGCCAAGTGATCGGCGACCAGGATTATATTGCGATCATTTAATTCGCAATGCATTCTACGCGTTACTCAAATTAGGTGCTCGGCTGTACAGGAGTTATCATCATGCACGTTATTGGAACTGCAGGGCATGTGGATCATGGCAAGTCAACGCTCGTCCAGGCCCTCACAGGCATCAACCCGGATCGGCTCAAGGAAGAACAAGAACGTGAAATGACGATTGAACTAGGTTTTGCATGGCTGACCTTGCCCAGCGGTGAATCGGTGAGTATTGTGGATGTGCCGGGGCATGAAGATTTCATTCGCAATATGCTTGCAGGCGTTGGTGGCATTGATGCCGTCTTGTTCGTCGTCGCGGCGGATGAAGGCGTGATGCCGCAAACGCGCGAGCATCTCGCAATTCTGAATTTACTCCAAGTGAAAAAAGGTTTGGTTGCGCTTACCAAAGCCGATGCCGTGCCGGATCCAGAATGGCTGGAGTTAGCCCAGAACGATGTGGCGGCGTTGTTAAAGGATACGGCTTTGGCGGGCGCAAAAATCATCCCTGTTTCGGCGCGCACCAAACAGGGACTGCCGGAATTGCTGGCTGAATTGGATGCCCTGTTGCGCGAAACACCCACCCGCCGTGACCTGGGTCGCCCGCGGTTGCCGATTGATCGCGTCTTTACGATGGCGGGCTTTGGAACAGTGGTCACGGGTACCTTGATGGACGGCAAACTTCGCGTGGGCGACGAAGTGGAACTTTTACCAAGCGGTCATCACGCCCGCATTCGCGGCTTGCAGAGCCACAAGACCAAAGTCGAGATCGCTTTGCCAGGCAGTCGGGTCGCGGTGAACCTGAATGGCGTCGCTGTGGATCAAGTCGAGCGCGGCGAAGTGGTGACGCGGCCCGGTTGGCTTGTACCCACAACGCTGGTGGATGTGCGGTTGGATGTGTTGGGCGAGCTTGAAAATCCCTTGCGGCACAATGTCCAAGTGGAATTATATAGCGGCTCAACCCAGGTCATTGCCCGCACGCGTATTCTTGGCGCGCAAACGATCGCGCCGGGCGATTCGGGTTGGGCGCAACTGACGTTAGCCAAGCCCGTCCCGCTCGTCAAGAATGATCGCTTTGTGTTGCGGCTACCCTCGCCAAGCCAAACGCTGGGTGGCGGCACGGTGGTTGATCCACAGCCGCAACATCGGCATCCGCGTTTTCGCCCGCAGGTCTTGCGTCAACTTGAAACCCTCGCGCATGGGAGTCCGGAGGATATTTTATTTGAAGCGTTGCAACAAGCAGAACCAGTAGATGCCCGCGTCCTGGTTCGCCACAGTAACCTCGCGCAACCGGTCGCCGAGGAAGCGCTAGGACATTTGCTCACCCAAGGCTTGGTCGTTGTCCTCGGGGTTAATGGTCAAGCTCCAGACGCGCATACGATTTTGATCGATGGACGTCGGCTCATCTCCTCAGCCAATTGGCGCAATCTGCTCGATCAAACAGTCGCGCTCGTCGGCGATTACCATCGCCAGCATCCGTTACGCGCGGGCATGGTGCGCGAAGAATTGAAAACACGATTCAAGTTAGACGCGCGATTCTTTGATGAATTGATTGCCGAAGCGGTGCGCACCGCGTGCATTGTGCAAGCCGAATCGTTCATCCATTTGCCGAATTTCGCAGTCAAGTTCAATGCGGTTCAGCAAGCGCAAGTGGATCGCCTGTTCAAAACGTTTCAGCAGAGCCGGTTCACGCCACCGTCGATCACGGAAGCGATCGCCCAGGTTGGGCCCGAAGTATTTGCCGCGTTGTTGGAACAAGATAAACTGGTCAAGGTGAGCGACGATGTAGCTTTTGCGAGTCAAGTGTACCAGGAGATGGTCGAGCGCATCACCCAGCATTTGCAAACGCACCCCAGTATCACGGTGGCGCAAGTGCGCGATCTGTTTGGCGCAAGTCGCAAGTATGCGCTGGCGTTGATGGAATACCTCGACGCTCAACACGTCACCCGGCGTGTGGGAGACGAGCGGGTTTTGCGCTAGATCGGTTGATCAGGTTTCTTGGCAGGATCGTCCGAATGTCATACAATACAACTAGACATTCTGAAATTGAGGTAGCTCTATGCGATGGCGATCAATAAAACTAGGCCTAGTCGAACGTGTCTTTATCATGGTGGTTATTGGACTAGGCGTAATGCTTGCCAGTTTTGCGGTGTTAGGTATTCAAGCCGTACGCGACAGCACGGAACGCACGCTACAAGAGCGCCGCACGCTAGCCGAAGTGATTGCCGGGCGCGTAGATGATCGCTTGAACGAGTCAATTCGCATGGTCCAGGTCATGATCGAAACACAACATCTGGACCCTCAACTGAATGATCAGGCAACACAAGCACGCTGGGTCCATGACATTCGAGATCACTTTGGTAATTTTGCCTATTGGGTTGCCATTATCAATGTCGATCGGAAATTGGTTGTGGCTGATCCGCCCGATGGGAATGTCCGCGATTTTGATTTTGCCAACGCCAAGTGCGTGCAGTATGTATTTGACAATCTCAAACCGGTGATCAGTTGCGCGTTTTTGCTAGATACGCCAACGCCCATTGTGGCAATGGTAATTCCCATTTTCAAAGCCGGACAGATCAATGGGCTTGTATTTACGGCTTTGAATTTGAACGCCCTCCAATTCACCGAAGTGCTTTCGCCCTTGGGTTTGGGGACCACAGGGTATATCGAGGTAGTGGATTCCAACGGCTTGATTCTGGGGACTACCCGCCCCGAATTACTTTGGCAACAAGACGATCATCAGGGGCAGTTCGCTACGTTGATTGCTGATCATCAGACGACGGTCGGGATGTGCCACAACTGCCATGTCGGCAATCTCGTCGTGACGCCCAAAGTCGAAGAAGTGATGGCGTTTGCGCCACTGACCAGTGCTAGATGGGGCGTGGCGTTGCGCCAAGCGAAAAGCGAAGCCTTTACCTATAGCAATGCTCTGCAACAGCAGGTCGTCTTTTTGGGAGTCGCGGCGTTTCTCGTCGCCGCGCTCTTGACGTGGTTTGCAACACGGCAATTGGTCAATCCCTTGCGTGGCTTGACCCATGCGTGCGCAGAGATTGCCGATGGCAATTTGGCGGCGGATATTCCGTTGAACGGTCCGGGGGAATTGGGCACACTCGCCCATGCGTTTGATTTTATGCGGCAACAGCTTCGGGTATCCCATGACCGAATTCAGGACTGGGCGACGGAATTGGAAACCCAGGTTCAGCAACGCACGCACGAACTGGAAGAATCCCGGACACAGCTTTTGAACGCCAACCACGAACTATCCACTCTGAATGCCGTGGGCAATGCCGTGCGCAATGCCGTTGACCTGGAAACCACTTTGGATTCTGCCCTTGAACACGTTGCCACGTTCGGACATGTGTGGGGTGCCTCAATTTGTCTCTTCGATGGAACAGGCGGAAAATTTGTCGAGATGCCGCACCATTCGATTCACTTGAACGGAACGTGTGCGTGTCGCTGGGTTGGAGTTGCCCCAGTCATTGAACGCGCGCTCCATGACAAGCAAGCCTATGTCACGAATGTCCCATTGAGTTTGACCGCTGAAGACAAAATCGTACCGCGCGCGGACGCCACAATGCATGCGGTGGTGTGTGTGCCCCTGGCTGGCAAAAGTAAGAACATGGGAGTGATGATTCTCATCAACTTGAACAGTCACCAGTTTGCCGCATCTGAATTGAGTTTGCTGACTTCGATTGGAGTACAAATTGGCATTGCCGTCGAAAATGCGCGACTCTTTGATGCCTTGCGAGATAAAGAAGCGGCTCGCACCGAACTCTTGCGCAAGGTCATTGGAGCCCAAGAGGATGAACGTCGGCGGATCGCGCGGGAATTGCACGATGAAACCAGCCAAGCCCTAACTGCCCTGAATGTCGGTTTGAAAACGGCGATCATGGCACCTGCGAATACGCCTGACGATGTTAAACAGCGCCTGACGCCGCTCAAGACCCAAGCCGCCGGCGTGTTAGAAGAAATTCAGCGACTGATCCGTGACTTGCGCCCCAGTTTGCTCGACGACCTGGGATTGATCTCGGCTTTGGATTGGTATGCGGAAACGCGACTCAAGTCACAAGGAATTCAAGTGGAGTGGGAGTTGATCGGCACCGAGCGTCGCCTGCCGCGCGAGGTGGAAACCACGTTGTTTCGGATCGCGCAGGAAGCAATCAGTAACGTTGCGCGTCATGCCGGCGCAGAAAACGTAAGCATCCTCTTGGGTTATTATCCTGACGCAGTCACTTTGGAAATTGAAGATGATGGTCAAGGGTTTGACATCACCGGAATTCTTCACAGTCCACACGCCATGGCCGCGTATGGGCTACTGGGTATGCGCGAACGGGCAAGTCTCTTGGGTGGCGAATTGCTGATCGAATCTCAATTGGAACAGGGCACGCGCATTCAAATCAAGATACCGCTGGACCATACGCAAGCCTAGTTTTAGCTTGAGCGATTACGATTAACGGCTCTACGTCAAAATGTTCGGGGCGCGCTCAAGGCAACAAGCGTTGTGTTTCAAGCGAGCCCCGCCAGTTGATTTTTTTCACTGGATTGCTCTACGCCCACCCCGCTGACTTTTGGACGGTTGGCGCGCCCGAGTCCGTTCACCTCTGATTGTCTGCCACGCATTGCCATATCTAATCCTCCGCGTGAGGGCAACATGTCCACGCATTTCAAACCTCTACTTCACACAATCCCTACATCAACTACATCAAATCCTTACAAGTTGTTGCTATGCTAGTATCGTTCAATCTGAATTGGAGTTGAGGAGATTTCATGTCCCGTCCCAAGCGCAAGTCCCGCCGCTCTCTCTGGTTCATCGCTCTCGTGTTAGCTATGCTGGCGATAGCGGGCGGCGTCTATTATTACCAAACAACTGTGGCTCAAGCCGCCGCCAAAACAGCCGCGGCAAACGCGGTCAAAACCACCAAGGTCAAAAAAGGCGATATTACGATTAGCGCCACGGGGACCGCCAATTTGATTCCGGTTACAACCGTGGGGCTGGCTTTTCGAGCCGGCGGACAAATCGTCGAAATGCGCGTGCAGGCAGGCGCTACAGTCCAAGCCGGACAGACGCTAGCGAAACTCGATACGGCGCAATTGGAATTGCAACTCGCGCAAGCCGAGGCAAACCTCACGCTCGCGCAATCGAAATGGAGTCAGACGCAAAAAGGTGGATCGGTTTCGGCGATGGCGGCGGCGCAAGCGAATCTAACTTCGGCAAATGCCGCTTTCGATAAGCTGGTGCATCCTGAACTGAATGATCTGTTGATCGCCAAAAGCGATCTCGATATAGCGCAAGCCGCGTTGGATCAGGCGCAAGCCGCCTACGACAAGATCGGCGGGTTGTCGAATCCATCCATCACGATGACCCCGCAAGCGTTGCAATTGCAAAATGCATCACTCGTGTACCAAAAAGCAATGGCGGCATACAGTGCCAAAGTAACGCCGACCAACGCGCAGTTGCAAGCGGCGCAAGCGCAGATTCAACAAGCCAAGGATGCCCTCGCGCGCTTGACACCAACCGACGACGACATTGCGCAACAACAAGCGAATGTGGATGCGGCGCGCGCCGCGCGCGATTTGGCGAAGCAGCGTCTCGCCGAAGCGACACTCATCGCGCCGTTCAGCGGCACAATCGCCGAACTCAAAGCGGCGGTGGGCCAAGTGGTCGGCACAACCTCTATTATGACACTGATGGATGTGAGCAAAACCTGGGTTCAAATTGCGATTGACGAAACTGACTTGAGCAAAGCCGCGCTCGGCTATCCGGTGGACGTCACCTTTGATGCGCTCTCCGATCAGACGTTCTCTGGCGCAATTGTGCAAGTCAGTCCAGCCGTCGTCATGGTCAACGGCGTTTCGACGTTGTACGCTATCGCCGAGCTACAACATGCGTCGCCATCGTTAAAAGTTGGCATGAACGGGAGCGCCAAAGTAACAGCGGCGGCGGTGAAACAAGTGCTGACCGTCCCGGTGGAAGCGGTGCGCCAAATGGGCGCGAATCAATATGCGGTGTTTGTCGTGAATGACGCACAACAATTGTCTCTGCGCCCGGTTCAAGTTGGCTTGAAAGGTACGTCGCTCGTCGAGATCACGAGTGGTCTGCAATTGGGCGAGACCGTTAGCACAGGCACAGTCGCCACGCAGTAGAGCCAAACGATGGATTCAATTAGCCCAATGACGGCAGTCATTCGAGTTGAACAACTCGTCAAAATTTATGATACCGGCGAAGTGCCTTTGCGCGCGCTGGACAACGTGAGTCTCGATATTACGCGCGGAGAATTCGTCGCAGTGATGGGACATTCGGGCTCGGGGAAATCCACACTGATGAATGTATTGGGTGCGCTGGATCACCCCACCACCGGACAGTATTTCTTGGAAGGCGAACCCGTCGGCGAGATGGATGTGGAAGAACTTGCCGACCTCCGCAATCGGCGCATCGGTTTTATCTTTCAGAGTTTCAATTTGCTTCCGCGGTTGACCGCGCTCCAAAATGTAATGTTGCCGATCCGCTACCGCGTCACGAATCGCATTAGCGCAGATGAACGCGCAGAGCAAGCGCAAGCCGCGTTGGAAGCGGTTGGCTTGGGCGGCCGGCTCCAGCATCGGCCCAATCAACTATCGGGCGGACAACAGCAACGCGTGGCGATTGCGCGCGCGCTTGTGAACCAACCCTCGTTGCTACTCGCCGACGAACCGACCGGTAACCTGGATAGCAAATCGAGCGAAGAGATTATGGATATTTTGCAAACGCTGAATCGGCAAGGCGTCACGATTGTGATGGTCACACACGAGTTGGATGTGGCTCGGCACGCGCGGCGCATCATTCACATGAAAGACGGCAAAATTATTTCGGACGGGCATACGGAGCGCGTCCCATGACGCTCATCGAAGTGATCGGCTTGGCATGGGAAGGACTCGTCCTCAACAAGTTGCGTTCGTTTCTCACAACGCTCGGCGTCATCATCGGCGTCGCCGCGGTGATTCTGATGATCGCGATTAGCGCGGGTGCCGAAGCCGCGATTGCTGATCAGATCAATGCACTCGGCGCGAACCTGATCATCATTACGGCGACACGCGGCGTTCCTGGTCGTCCGCCAACACTGGTTTACGACGATGCGTTGGCAATGGCGCGGACGGTCAAGGGCATCACCGGCGTCGCGGCAGAGCAAAGTCTGGCAGACCAGTTGATCAAATGGGGCAACGTCAGTTTCACGACGCCCGCGCTAGGCACCACGCCTGATTTTTCGCTGGTGCGCGAAACGCCTCTGCGCGCGGGACGCTTTTTCACGCAAGCCGACCTGGATCGCAAGAACAAGGTGCTTGTCCTCGGTTCCCAAGTCGCGCAAGACCTCTTTGGCGATACCAGCCCAGTGGATCAAGAAGTTGTGTTCGGCACAACGCGGATGACGGTGATTGGCGTGATGGCGCCGAAAGGCAAAGTAGCGGATACCGATTACGATAATCGCGTTTACATTCCGTTGACGGTGTTGTTTCAGCGTTTTATCACGAATAGCCAAATGAATAACCGGGTTCGCACGGTGTACGCGCAGGCAACGAGTAGCGCCACGATGGACAGCGCGATTAGCCAGATCAAATCGGTCCTCGCGCAACAGCATGGGGTGACACTCGCCAATCCCGATTTTATCGTCCAGACCCAGGAAGATATCATCGCAACTCAGCAAGCGACGACGGAAACTTTTCGCACATTGTTGGCGTGGGTTGCCGCCGTTTCCCTGCTCGTCGGCGGCATCGGCATCATGAATATCATGCTCGTCTCGGTCACAGAGCGGACACGCGAGATTGGCGTGCGGGTTTCCATCGGCGCGCGGCCCCAGGATGTGCGGCGGCAGTTCCTGTTGGAAGCATTGATTCTATCGCTGTTCGGCGGACTCGTTGGCGTGATCGCGGGCGTCAGCGGCGCATGGTTGTTCAACGCGACGGGCGCGATGCGAACCGTACTGGTACCCTGGTCGTTAGGGCTCGCGTTTGGGGCATCCGCCATCGTGGGCATTTTCTTTGGTTATTTTCCCGCGACCAAAGCGGCGAACTTGGATCCGATTGACGCACTCCGACACGAATAAAAATTACAGGAGAAATTAAATGTTCAAGGTACGTGCAAAAAACGTTCGGCACATTTTCGGAATTGTGGTTCTGTTGGGCATGACCATCGCCGTGGCGGCATGTGGCGGCGCGACGCCGGCTACCCCGTCGCAGGTTTCAGTCCTCGACACGAGTTACGCGAACGCGCTGAATGCGCGCAGTCTACTGTTACTCGGCACGGTTCGTTTGGAAGAAGGAACCGGGGGCAATTTGACCAAAGACCAAGCCACCAAGTTGATTCCGTTGTGGCAAGCGTCCAAATCGCTGATGACGAGCGGCACCGCCTCGCAAGCCGAGCTTGACGCCGTTACCAACCAAATCTTGGGCGTGCTGTCGTCCGATCAAATCAAAGCCATCAACGCCATGCATTTAACGCAAACCGACATGCAAGCGTTCAACCAAACGCTGGGCGTTACCACGCCGAATAACGCACCGTCCGGTGGCTCCCCCGGTCAGGGGCAAACCCTCAGCCCAGCTGAACGCGCGACGCGCCAGGCGCAGATGGGCGGGACGGGCGGAAACACCGCGTCCACGGATTATTTACTCGGACTGTTGACAAAAAAAGCCGGCAAGTAAATCGAAAGAGACAATTGAAATTCATAAAGGAGAGTTGGAAATGAAACGTAAAACGATTATTATTAGCGCGGTAGTTGGATTAGTCGTGCTGGCGTGCCTGGTCGGGGCGGCATTCTTGATGTTACCCAGGTTGTCGTATGCCATGCAAGCGTTTGTGCAAGGCGCGCCTGCCCAGGATAGCGTTCCCAGTCATGGCGCCGGTTATGGTCCTGGCATGGGACGCGGGATGATGGGGGGTGGTGGTCCCGGCGCGTTTGGTACGCCGGTTGCACCAGGGAGTTACGCTACACCGGTTGCACCAGGGAGTTACGCTACGCCGAGTGCAGGCACCAACAGTTCAGGTGTGTCCAGCACGCCGGTTGTGCCAGGCGGACACACCGCGCCGAGCGGGGGAACTGGCGGACTCGTGGCGGTGACTGCCGATGGCAAACCCATTCCCGCATCAAGTGACGCGCCCAAGTTGCCAGAGAACACAGCCGCGCAAAAAGTTGGCAATTTAAATGTGACGCTCGCGCTCACGCCCTATCCACCCGCGAGTTTCCAAAACGCGAATTTTGATTTGACGCTGACCGACGACAAAGGACAAGCCGTCACCGATGCCCAGATTAGTCTCGACTTGACAATGCCCGGTATGTGGATGCCGCCGAGCAAACCGAACGCGCAAGCTGTCGGCAATGGCAAATATCAGGCGGCGGGGCGCTGGACAATGCGCGGCTTGTGGCAGATCGAAGTGATCATCCAGCGCGGCAGTGTCAAGCAATCCGCTTTCTTTACCGTTGGATTGTAAGCAACATGATCATCAGCAACTTGGCACTGGCGTTTGTCACGGGGCTTATTAGCAGTTTCGGGCATTGTCTCGGCATGTGCGGTGGCATCGTCGCGATCTACTCAGCGCGGCAAGCGGCGCAAACCGCCGCCGCGGGCGGCCATCCGGGCGTGCTTGCGCGGATTACGCATCTCGTCCCCTTGCACCTGGGTCGCATTACGACATATACATTCCTCGGCGCGCTAATCGGCTTGGCGGGATCGCTCCTCGACCAGGTTAGCGGGCTGGCGGGCTGGCAAGGTCTCTTTTCGATTCTCGTCGGAATCGTGATGATCCTGGTCGCGCTCAGTTTGATGGGCATCCTGCCGCCGATTGAAGTCGCGCTCGCTTCGCTCACGGGCGGCGCATCGCCGATGCAAAAGATGCGCGGGCTATTCGGTCAGCGCAGTTTCGCGGCGACGTTGATGCTGGGCATTCTGTGGGGCTTGTTGCCGTGCGGGCTGGTGTTTGCGATGTTGGTGCTGGCCGCGAGCACGCAGACGCTGTGGGGCGGCGCGTTGACAATGCTGGCGTTTGGCTTGGGCACTGTGCCGACCTTGCTTGGTTTTGGTCTCGCCGCCGATCTGTTGAGTCCGCAACTGCGCGGACGCTTGCAGATTTTTGCGGGATTGCTCATTCTCTTGTTTGCGGCGCAAACAATCATGCGCGGGCTGGCCGTCGCCAATGTCGTGCCTTCGTTAATTATAGGACCGGTGATGCTATGGTAGATACAGTCAAATGTGAACACTGCGGCGCGGAGACGAAACATCCCGTTGTCAAAGTGATCGATGGAAAAACGCTCAACTTTTGTTGCGGCGGTTGTTTGCAAGTGTACACATTCTTGCGCGAAGAAGGCTTGCTCGAACAGGTGCGCGCCGAAGAGGAACGCGCGCGCGATCCCAAGAAGAAAAAATAGGGCTTGGTGTGTGACTCACTTTGGGATACAATGAAAATATGGAATACACACTCGGGCTGAACGCGCTAGCGGGTTGAGCCGATGTCTTTACCGAATAAAAAAATTCTCGTCGTTGACGACGATCACAAAATTGTGGACCTCGCCAAAATGTATTTGGAGAAGGATGGCTATCGCGTGGTTGTGGCGTATGACGGACGCGCCGCCCTCGAACTTGCGCGCCGCGAACATCCCGCGCTGATCGTGCTTGATCTGCTCCTGCCCGAAATGGATGGACGCGACGTCTGCCGCACTCTGCGCACCGAATCCAATGTGCCGATCATTATGCTCACGGCGCGCGCGGAGGACACCGACAAACTGGTGGGCTTGGAACTGGGCGCGGACGACTATATCACCAAGCCGTGCAATTTCCGCGAACTGGTGGCGCGGGTGCGCGCCGTGTTGCGGCGCGCGTATGCGCGTGAGAATGAATCGGCTGAAACGATTACCCTGGACGACCTGGTAATTGATTTCAGCGCGCATGAAGTGCGGCTGAGCAAACAGACCGTCGCGTTGACGCCCGCCGAATTTGAATTACTCGCGTTTTTCGCGCGTGCGCCGGGACGCACCTGGACGCGTGCGCAAATCCTCGACCAGGTGTTTGGCGAAGCGTACGAAGGCTACGAACGGTCGGTGGATGTGCATATCAAAAATCTCCGTCGCAAAATTGAAACCGATCCCCAAGCGCCGCGTTACATACAAACCGTCTTTGGAGTTGGTTACAAATTTAGGAGACGCGACGATGAAAGTTAGTTTGCAATGGCGCCTGCTGGCGGCGTTCGTCGTGGTGATTCTCGTCGCGGTTGCGGTTGTCGCGGGCATCGGCGCGCAAAGCACCGCAACTGAATTCGGGGCTTTTGTCATGCAGAGCGGGCGAATGCAACATCGTCCGCTGGTGATACTGTTGACACAATACTATACTCAAAACCAAACGTGGACGGGCGTACAGAATCTGATCGCAAACAACGCCAGCATGATGGGCGGGCACATTGTCGTGGTGGACACCCAAAATGTCGTCGTCGCCGATTCGGGGAGCGCGGTGACCGGGCAGAAATTCACACCCAGTGCCAGCGATATGCCGATGGACATTCAGGTTATGGGCCAAGTCGTGGGGCGCGTGTATCTAAATCCATCACCGGAAGGAATGCAATTAAACACGGATTTTGTGCAGACGACGACGCGCGGAATTTTTTGGGCGGGTCTCGCCGCGAGCATCCTGGCTTTAGCGTTGAGTTTTTTCATCGCGCGCCGCATCACCGCGCCGGTGCGCGCGCTAACCACCGCCGCGCAACACATGGCGGACGGCGATTTGAGCCAACGCGTCACGGTCGCGTCGTCGGATGAGATCGGCGAACTGGGTCACGCCTTTAACACAATGGCGTCCAGCCTCGCGCGCACCGATCAAGCGCGCCGCAATCTCGTCGCGGATGTCGCGCACGAGTTGCGGACGCCGCTCACGAGCGTCCTGGGTTCGCTAGAGGCGATGCGCGATGGCGTCGCGCAACCCACGCCCGCGTTCCTGGACTCGGCATACGAAGAAGGCTTGTTGCTCAAGCGGCTGGTGAACGATCTGCAGGAACTCTCACTCGCGGAGGCAGGACAGATTCACTTGGATCGAGAGAACACGGCTCTCACGGAAATTGTGGCAAGCGCGGCGCGCGCGGTGGCGGACCAGGCGCAAGCCAAAGATATTGCGATAGACACGGCGGTGTCACCTGACCTCATCGTGCAAGTGGACGCGGAACGCATCGGCCAAGTTCTCCGCAATTTGCTTGCCAACGCCATTGCATTTACGCCCGCGCATGGACGCATCGAAATCGCCGCGCATTCTGCGGACGCGTGGGTCAACGTGTCAGTTGCCGACACGGGTGTGGGCATCGCGACGCCAGACTTGGCATTCGTGTTTGAGCGATTCTATCGCGCCGACCAATCGCGCGCGCGCGCAACGGGCGGTGCGGGGTTGGGGCTGGCCATTGCGAAACAGTGGGTCGAAGCGCACGGGGGCAAGATTCAAGTTGAGAGTGAGCTCGGACGCGGCACGACGTTTATGTTCACACTCCCACGAGCCCAAAAGTTATGACGAGACTAGCGCTCATTCCACGCCCCGCGCGTCTCCTAGTCACAGCAGGGCAAAAATATTTTTACGATAGTGGCGCGATTTATGCGGCGGCGATTGCCTATGCCGCGCTTGCCGCAGTGTTTCCATTGCTCTTGATCTTGTTTGTTGTCTCTAGTCCATTCATCCAACCCCCAATGGACATCGAACGAATCATGAGTCGTTTTCTCAATCTCCCTGGGATCGGCGATTTTCTGAGCCGCAATGTCGTCGCGGTGTACGAACAGCGCGCCACGTTAAGCGCCACCGGCATCCTGGGTCTAGCGCTCGGCGCGAGCAGTGTGTTCGGCGCATTAGAGAGCGCGCTGAATCGCGTGTGGGCGGTGAAAGGGCGGGGCTGGGTGCGCGGTCGCATCGCCATCTTTCTGGCGCTCGCTATTTTTGCAATGGTGCTTCTGACTCTTCTCATCGCCATCATATTCGGCTTGCGTTCGTTGCACGGTTCACCGCTCGGGGCGAGTTTACCACTGCCATACGGGCCCTCGTTGCTCGCCGTGGTCGCGCCGCCGCTTGTGAACCTTGCACTTTTTTTCATGGCGTACAAGTTCTTGCCGCATACCCATGTGCCGACGCGCGCGGCTTGGGCTGGCGCAATCGTCGCGACGATTTTGGCGGAGATAACGTTTGGCACACTCGCCTGGTATTTGGACTCGATTGCGGATTACAGTCGAATTTATAACACGGCGGGCGCAGTTTTTGCGTTGCTCACTTGGCTATACGCGCTGGCGACCGTTTTCCTTTTCGGCGCAGAAGTTAGCGCCGCGTATAATGCCCAATCCAAAAACGAAACGCGGTGAACGCCAGGCGCGGCACAGCAAGCACCCCCATAGCCCAGAACAATCGCACCAACGCGCAATGGAAAAAACTGGAACTGCATCTGCCCAAGCTACACGGACGCGCTTCGCCGCGCGCGCAAATGCGCCTGCACCTTGTTGCGCGACGGCGGATTGCCCTGCGCGATTTTTTGTCCGCCGATGAAAAGCATCGGTAAATTCACCGTGCGATATTTCAAAATGCCTGTCGCTTCGTTTTCTTCGACGAGCGCAATTTCGATGTTTGCGCGCGCCGCTTCATCCAGCACGATTTCGCGCATCAACTTGTAGCGGTTGCATGTGTCCACGCCGACGAGTTTCACTTCCAGCACGCTAGCGCCTCCAGGCTTCGCCCGTGCGAATTCCCATCAGCGTGCGAATCGTAACCACGAGCCAGAACGCGGCGAGGAGCGCAAACAACACCGCGCCGAACCATTCGAATACCGTCACCTTTAACGCGCGCGCCAGCGTCAGCGTGTCCACCGTATACGCGCCGAGCGGAAACGTGAACGCCCACCAGCCAATGCCATAGGGCAGTCCGCCTTGCCGCAGATATTTTCGCAGTAACAAAAGCGCGGCGGACAGCCACCAAATACCAAAGCCCCACAACGCAAGCGCGAACACATTTGAGAACGTACTGACCGCCGCGCTTTGATCGCCCCACACAGTCGCGCCCGCTTGCGCCATGCGCACCAACGCGAGACCACCGACGCCGATCGGACCCAAACCAATCCACAGCGACGGCGCGAGTGGCGCGGCGGGCAAGGGATGATAGACCAGACGATCGTACAAGAGCGAGGCAACCATCAAAAAGAGAAAAAAACCAATGCCCCACGCGGCGTAACTCGTAAAGAGCAAGAGCCGCGCCGTCTCCGCATCCACGCGCGGCAAGAGCGGCAGGAGCGCAAGCGGGATAATAATGTTGACGACGGGCGGAATGAACCAGCCGCCGTTCGCGTTTTCCATGTTGACGCTCGGCGTAACGAACAGCGTATACGCAAAGACGACGCTAATCGCGAATGCCAATACCGTGCCAATCGTTGCAAGAACCACGACGCCGCCAAAGACCATATCGGCGGACAGAACCGCGGGACCGATGGCGGCAGTCATCACAGCCAGCACGATGAGTCCACCTGGGAACGTCCCATACAAGCCGCCGAGAATGGGATGTTGCAAATCCTTGAGCGCGGCGTCGGGGTGGCGTACCCAACGCCAAACGTACGGGATGCCGAGCGCGATAAAGAGCGCGTAGGCAAGCCCTGCAAATGCAATGCCGACGATGCGGGCAAGCGGCGCAAGCGCGGCGATGTTCCCCGGATTCAAAGACACCGCCACGCCAACAATCGCCGTACCCATCACCGCGCCGAACCACCCCGGATGAAACGCGCGTAGTGCCGTCATCGCGGGCGTCGGGTTGTTCGTTTGAACAGTCATTCAATCCTCCAAAAGTGTTTGATTTAGATTGCGCGCTTGACAAAATTGTCCTGACAGGATATAATAATTATCGAATAAGGTAAAGTCAATGGATGATTTAGTTAATTCGACAGCCGTCATCGCCCAAGCCCTCGCGCATCCCTTGCGCCTACAGATTCTCGAACTGTTGCGCGACCAAGGCGCATACGTGATGCATCTCACCGCCACGTTGGATCGCCCCCAAGCCAATGTCTCGCAACATCTCGCGATCCTGCGCGAGGCGGGACTGGTGCGGGACGAACGCGATGGGATGACCGTGGTGTATCGCGTGACCGACCCGCGCATCTTTGACGTGATCGCCCGAATCCAGGCGTTGAACCAACCGCCGCGCGCGCAAGCGAGTTTCGCGGCGTCGCCACGGCGCGGACGTGGCGCGCGGTGCCATTGCCCGCGGTGTCAGAGATAAAACGGCGTAATTTTTTTAAACTAGGATATTCGATATTTCGAATAAATTCACCGAAAGGAGGTGAAATACAATGTGCTGTGAACAACATCAACATCGCCATCAGCGCGGCGGCGGTTGCGACGATCAGTCCGAGCAGGCAGAACGCAACGCCCGCGGCTGGGGCGCGGGCTTTGGTCCGCCGCCCTGGGCTGGCAAGGGCTACGGTCGGGAGTTTAATCCCGTGTGGCAACCAGGTCGAGCCGAGCGCAAGGAATGGCTCGAAGCGTTCAAGAAACATCTTGAAGCGCGACTGGCAGACGTGAACGAAGAGCTGGGTAAGGTGTGACCATGACGAGGGGCGAAGGATTCTATAATTCCTTCGCCCTTTCGCATCAGGTCGCGGATCGTTTAGAAATTTCCAATGGCGCATTGGCGTTAGTTATGCCAACCCCAGCGCGAGCAATGCCGCCCACACGGCAATACCGCCAACGAACACCCACACAATGTCGAGTTTGAACCAGCGTACGGCGACGAACGCTACGGCGGCAAGCACGATGGTCGCGGGCGTGGTCAGCGCGACGCCGCCGAGTTGCAATAGCACGACCGCGAGTAGACCGACGAACGACGCCAGCACGCCCGCGAGCGCGCCGCGCACCGCTTGCAAGTTTCGCACACGCGCGAATAGTTCAGTGAAGACGAGCGTCATCGCGAACGACGGCGAAAAGATCGCAAACGTGGCGAGCGTTGCGCCGAACACGCCACCCATCTTGTAGCCAATGAACGCGGCGGTGATGAGAAATGGTCCGGGCGTGATCTGCCCGAGCGCGATGCCATCGGCAAATTGATTGAGCGTCAGCCAATGATGCGCGTCCACCACATCGGCTTGAATCAACGGAATGATCGTCGTCCCATTACCAAACGCGACCGCGCCAATCTTGAACAGCGCCAGCGACAGCGCGCCCACGTCCGAGCCGAGCGACCAGGCGGATGCGGCGACTGCCAGCACTGCAACGATCACTGCGCCAATGCCCAACCAGCGCGTCCGCGAGACGGGCGCGACAACATGCGGTACGCTCTGCGTCGCCGCGCCGCCCGCTTTCCCCGCGCCCGCGGGTCGGATCAGCCATGCGCCGAGCGCGAGCGCGGCCAGCACGATCGCGATCGCGTTCGCCTTGAACAGCAACGCGGCAAACGCAAACAGCGCGATGACCGCTTGGACGCGGCTAGAAATATTGCGCGCGCCAAAATCGAGCGTGACATTGAAGAGAATCCCCACCACCAGCGCTTCGAGTCCCAAGAACAGCGAATGCACCCAGGGCAAACTGCCCGCCGCAAAATAGAACGCCGACAGAATCAGCATCAAACCGTACGACGGCAAGATAAAACCCAGGGTCGCCAGAATCGCGCCGGGGACGCCGCGCAATTTGTAGCCGACGTAGGCTGTGAGATCCACCATGATCGGTCCGGGGTAAAGTTGCACCAGCGCGAGACCCTCGTTCATTTCTTCTTCACTCAACCAGTGATTGTCTGCCACCAGCGCCTTGAGTTTTTGCAGGATCGTCATTCCAAAGGCGGTCAAGCCAATCTGAAGATAAGCCAGTAGGATCGTCCACAAAGAAACCTGGGGACGCGCGGCGGCCGGCTCGGGAACAACCGTGGTTGAATAAGTGGAATTCATTTTAGCGTTCAATCAGCGCGGCTTTTTCATAGCCCGAGCACGGAATACACACCGGTTGTCCATCTTTCATTCGCACATAGCGGTCGAAGACGTACTCGCCGCACACACTGCATTTCGTTTTGTTGAACGATCCCTTGACAGGCGCAAACTTGAAATCGGGTTTGGCTTCCACCTTAAACAACACATCATCGGACTGGTCGTACACCCACTGAATGACCTCCCGTCGCACCGCCAGTGGAATCTGCGACGGCTCGATGCCTTTTTTGCGATAGACGAAAAATTCAAACTTGCCCATCGCGTCGATGAAATCGGGCAAAAGTGAATAGCGTACCGCACCCTTCTTCGGGTGATAGAACGTCGCCGCCAGTTTGCCGTAAAACGTTTTGGCAATCATCACCTTGCCATAGGTCGCGCCCGTAGCGATTTGCATACCGTCCATCATACACGTCTGCGGATGCCCTTCGCCCAGTTCAGGAAAGATAAAGAAACCGTGGTCAGGTTCTTTCTCCGCACCCAGGTATGCCAGCGCGAGTTTGCCCATCCGATAACCAATCGGCATAAAGGGACATTCGTGAGCGTGAAACTCGAATGCCCATTCGGGGGGAACGTGTTGCGTTGTCATTTTTTCTTCTCCTCAAGATTTTATTTGACGAGATCGAAAATCATTTTGGCGGCGATGAGCCACAGCAAAATGCCGATCATCATTTTCAACTGTGCGGACGAAAGTTTGGTCTTCATCAACTGCGCGCCGATCAGCGAGCCGACTGCCGCCATCACCGCATTGATGCCGATGAAGAGCGGGTCAATTCCACCTAGCGTCGCATGACCCAGGAATCCTGACAGCGACGAGAAGACGACGACGAGCGCGGTGGTGCCTGCCGCGACTTTCGGATCGAGTCCGAGCCAGTTCAAGACCGGCACGATAAAATTTCCGCCGCCGACGCCGAGCAGTCCGCCGAGAAATCCCGCGACACTGCCGACGCCCACGCCCGCGCTCACTTCGACCGCGCGTCCTAGTTCGTGGTCGCGCTTTTTGGGCTTGAAAAAGAGCATCATAAAACCTGCGAACACGAGGAACGCGGCGAACATTCCGAGCAGTAAATTCTTGTCCACCAGCGGCGTCAAGCGCGCGCCGAGCGGCGAAAGAATCACCGCCATCACGCCCACCGGCAAGCCGACGCGCCAGTTGATCAGCCCCGCGCGCCAGTAGGTGAATGCCGCGAATGAGAGACTCACGGCGTTGAGCAAGAGCGCGGTCGGCGTCGCCTCCGCGAGCGGGACGCCGAGATAGTAGAACAGCGGCACGAACAAGAACGCTGCGCCCAACCCCGCCATCGCGAGCAAGCCCGAAAACACCAAGACGATGATTGCGCTGATGAGATACAAGGTCATTCGCTCATCTCCCCGAATTTACGCTCCATTATTTTGGCACACCACCGTGCCTTGCCCGCAGTTCGCAGTTTCAAACTGAATCGTCGTGTGCTGAATGTTAAAACGTTCCGCGAGCGTTTGCTTGAGCGATGCCATCTGCGCCGTCGTCGTCGCGCACGCCGCATCCGCGACCAGGATATGCGCGCTTAACGCGGGATAGCCCGAGCAGATACTCCACAAGTGCAAATCATGCACCTCTTGCACGCCCGCGACCTGCCCCATCGCCTGCGCCACATCGCCGATCGCGATGCCTTCAGGCGCGCCTTCGAATAAGATATGGAGCGACGAACGTAGGACGCGCCACGAACTGGTGACGATAATCAATCCGATGAACGCGCTGATGAGCGGATCAATCGCATACCAGCCCGTCGCCAGCATCACAATACCGCCGACGATCACGCCGAGCGACGCGAGCGCATCGCCGATGACGTGCAAGAACGCGCTCCGCGTGTTCAAATCATCGTGATGGTGATCTTCCAAGATACGCGCTGTCGCCAGACTGGCGACCAAGCCAACGGCGGCGATGATCAACATCTCGCCGCTATGGATCGGCATCGGATTCTGAATGCGATCCCACGCCTCGTAGAAAATCGCGATGGTGATGCCAAGCAAGGTGATCCCATTCATCAAAGCGGCAAACACTTCCACGCGATGCCAGCCGTAGGTGTGGCGGTCATCGGCGGGAAGCGCGGCAACACGGAGCGCGACATAGCTGAGCGCGAGCGCGAACACATCGAGAAAGACATGCGCCGAATCGCTCAAGAGCGCGAGACTTTCGGTCCACCACCCGCCGACGAGTTCGGCGAGAAAGACGACGATGGAGATAAGGAGCGCCAGAACAAAGCGGTGTTCGAGTTGTGGATTAGCGTGATCCATTGCGCCGCCTAATGCAATCGCTCGGTGTGGTCCACGAGCGTGCCAGCGATGTACGCGTTGACCGCATCGTCAATGTTGGGCATATCGGTGACGACGGGACGAATGCCGGCGGCGCGCATCGAATCGTATGCGCCCGCACCCATCCCGCGTGCAAGCAAGACCTGGCAATCGGTGATGGCGTTCGCCATGCGCGTGTGCCGCGATTGGGAAGCTGGGTCGAAGCCATGCCCGCGCGGATCATTTTCTTCCGCGTGCGTCTCACCGCCGAATTGCGCGTGACCCATTTTCTCGCGTTGTTCGCGCGCGACAATATGATTGTTCTCGATGGTCACGACGACGTAATACGCCGCGCGGCCAAAATGCTGACTGATGGTCTTGCCATCGTCCGAAACGACTGCGATTTTCATTGGAAACTCCTCAAAAATATTTTTGGTTGCTTTTACATCACGAGATTGAATAAATAGCCCGTGAGGATGATTGCCACACCGACGACACCGACGAATACCGCGATCAATTGCGGTTTGAGCACGCGGCGCAAGATGATCGTTTCGGGTAAACTCAATCCGATGACGGACATCATAAATGCCAGCACCGTGCCGAGCGATGCGCCTTTTTCCATCAACGCCGAGACAATCGGGATGATGCCAGCCGCGTTCGAGTACAATGGAATTCCGACCAGCACCGCCGCCGGCACCGACCACCACGCCGATTTGCCCATCAGCCCCGCCAGCGCATCGGTCGGCACATAACCGTGAATCCCCGCGCCGACCGCGATGCCGATCACAACATAGAGCCACACCTTGCCGACAATATCTTTCACTGCGCCCAGACCGCGCGCGATGCGTTCGTCCCAGGTCAACTTGCCCGAATCATCCTGCGCGGCAGTGAATTGAATCTGCCAGACAAAATCTTCCACCCAGCGTTCCAGCCCCAGGCGTCCGATGATCACCCCTGCGATAATCGCAATCGTCAAACCCGAGACCACGTATAACGCGGCAACGCGCCAACCAAATAAACCCAAGAGCAATACCAGGGCGACTTCGTTGATGACAGGCGCGGCGATGAGAAACGAAAACGTCACGCCGAGCGGAATGCCCGACTCGACAAAGCCGATAAAGAGCGGCACGGCACTGCACGAGCAAAATGGCGTGACGATGCCAAGCAATGCCGCCAGCACATTGCCGATGCCGACCCGCTTGCCGCCGAGCAATGCGCGCGTCCGTTCTGCGCTAAAGAAGGTGCGGAGGATCGTAATGAGAAAAATCATCCCGCCGAGCAGGAGCAGAATTTTCGGCACGTCGTAGAGAAAGAACGCCACCGCGTCGCCGAGGGACGAGCCGCGTTGCAGACCCAGGACATTGTAGGTGAGATATTCAGTGGCGGGTTGCAAAAGCGTATAGGCGATATACCACGCAAACGCGGCGATCCCGAGTTGTACATAGACTCGCGCACTGGCGCGCGGACGAGCGAGATCGTGGACGGTCATTGTATTCATTCCTTTTTTTGAATATGTTTGCGTCTGAAAAAAACCGCACTGCCCCTGGCGTGCGGTCAGCGCGGCCCTAATTCGCCGCGAGCGCCGTCGTGATCAACGTGGTGATTTGCGAGAGCGCAGGCACCCGTCCCGCCGAAACCACCTTTTCGTTGATGACCAGACCCGGTGTGCCCATCACGCCATAGTTCATAATCGTTTGCATATCCGTCACCATTTCAACTGTGGCTTGCACGCCCAATTGCTTGACGGCTTGCTTGGCCAATTCTTCGACCTTGTGGCAGTTCGCACAACCCGAACCGAGTACTTTGATGGATAACATGATAACCTCCTGATCCTGAATTTATTTTACTTGCTACCGAACTGACATCTCGCATTTGGGGCATGAGCAGGTGGCAATTTTTTTTGGCTCTGCCATTGCCAGGGACTTGCCCGTGAGTGCCAACGTAGCATCTAAAACTTGAAACACCCGCTCATCGCGCACGCGATAATAAACGCGCGCGCCCTCTTTGCGATCAGTAATCATACCGGCTTGGCGCAGAAACATCAGTTGCTGAGAGACATACGCTTGGCGTTGTTTCAACAACGCTGTGAGATGGCAGACGCACTCTTCGCCATTGCGCAACGCGTTGAGCAGGTGCAAGCGCGTCGGATGCGCCAGTAGTTTCAGCACGCGAGCCTGCGGTTGAAAGGACTGCATTGAGCACCTCGATGAAATACATTCAAAATTATGAATGTATTTTACCAGCCGCAGGTCAAAATTGCGTTACCGTTTGGTGGAAATTTGACGGACTCGAACGCGAGGTAAATACCGGGAATCAGCGCGGAAAATGCGCCGCATCCTCCTCCGGGCTTGGCTTTTCTCCCGCCTCAGCTTCCGCTGGGTGATCGTCTGCCTCCGAGTCACTCAACCGATCCATCAGCCACAGGAGCAAATTGAGCGACAGTGCGCCGACCAGCGCGCCGATAACGGTTGGCATGACTGGCAAATCCACAACCCACCACGCGGTTAGCGGAGCGGTGGCGGGCAAAACATTAGGCGCGGCATAGGCCCCAAG
Organism: Chloroflexota bacterium; assembly: GCA_037440365.1. Taxonomy (GTDB): domain Bacteria; phylum Chloroflexota; class Anaerolineae; order UBA4142; family UBA4142; genus JBBIUF01. The sequence goes on along the minus strand of JBBIUF010000038.1, from coordinate 9,873 downwards.
GATCGCGAGAGCCCACGTCGCGCCCCAAAGTACGCGATCAAACAGCGGAGAGTGGCGTTGGCGCGGGATGAGTAACACGGCAGGAACCGTGAACGCGGCGGCCAAGCCGAGTACGCTTAAAAATGCGATCACCCTAGACCTCCCAGAAGCGCCAAGAGAGCCAGAATCAAAACAATCAAGATCACGGTGAGCAACGACCCTACCCGCACATAATCCATAAATTTATAGCCACCCGGTCCCATCACCAAGATATTCGACGGGTGACTGAGCGGGGTGAGAAATGCCAGCGAGCAACCATACGCCACCGCCAGCGCGAACGCGCGCGGATCGGCATGAACCGTTTGCGCCGCTTGAATCGCAATGGGCGCGAGAATGACCGCGGTTGCTTGGCCGCTCATAACCTGGGTCAGCAGAGTGGTGATAATGAGCAAGCCGCCGACAACCGCTAATGCGCCCCAGCCGCCCAGCACATTCACCAAGCTGTTGCCAATTGCCGCCGCCACGCCCGTTTTCGATAAAGCCAAGCCGAGCGGCAACATCCCCGCAATGAGAAAAATGCTTCGCCACTCAATCGCTTGATACGCTTCGTCCATCGTGAGCGCGCCAATGAGCACCATCAACAACGCACCGGCAAGCATCGCTTCAGCGGTAGGTAACCAACCGGTCGAGGCGACTAGGATCGTGCCAGCCATGATCGCGATGGCATACGGCATTTTCCGGGTGCGCAAACCTTCCTCAACGCGATCGGTCGCGACGATAAAATCATTTTCGGCTTGCAACATGCGCACACGATCCAGCGCGCCCAACACCAACAACGCATCGCCAAACTGAATTGGCAGATCGCCGACGCCGACGCGCCGCGCGCGTCCATCGCGCCAAATCGCGACGACGTTCATGCCGAATTTTTCGCGCCAATGCAATTCGCGCAACGTTTTGCCAATCGCGCGCGAACGCGGCGCCGGCACCACTTCAAACAGACTGCTCGCGTCCGATATGAGCAGTTCCTGTTGCAATGGCGCGGGCTGAACGCGCAAACCATGCACGGTCAGCGCATCAATCTGTTCAGCACGGGCTTGCAAAACCAACACATCGCCCAGTTGAAAACGCTCCGTGGGCAATGGCGCAAGGCGCGTTTGATGATTGCGCATGATCGCCACGATATTAACTCCCAGGTCGCGTCCCAGCCCCGCTTCGGTCAACGTCATGCCAATCAATTCGGACTCGGCCAAGACCGTGGCTTGAAACCAGCGTTCGCCCAGGTTGTATGCGTTCGCCAAACCATTCTGCCCGCTTGCCATCAACCGTTCCAATTCATTCGGCGCGCGGTTGGGCAACCAGCGGCGGCCAATCCACAACATATAGACAATGCCGACCAGCGTGACCGGCACGCCAATCGGCGCAAAGTCGAGCAAGCCAAACGCCACATAGCCCGCGTCGCGCAACGCCGCGCTGACCAGGATGTTCGCCGTGGTGAACAACGTCGCCATGCCGCCCAGAATTGAGCCAAACGCGAGCGGCATCATCAACTTGGATGAACTGACCTGACGTTCGCGGGACGCGCCAATCGCTACCGGCAATAACACCGACGCGGCGGCGATGTTGTTCATAAACAAGGAAAGAAACGCCGAAGCCGCCATCAACACGACGACCAGGCTTGTTTCGCTTTTGCCGCTCCAGCGAATCAACCGTCTACCGAGCGCGCGGGTTGCGCCAGTTTTGGATAAGCCAGCTGTCAGAATAAAGATGGCGAGGATTGTGATCACCGCCGAACGACTAAACCCCGAAAGGGTTTCCTGCGATGTCAAAATATTGGTCGCGCCCAAGACCACCAACAGCAATAACGCTACCAGGTCGGCGCGCAACCATTCGGTGATGAACAGAAGCGCCGCCAGCACAAGCAAGCCCAGCACAACCATTGCAGAAGATGACACGCAAAACTCCCAGAGCGCTGACTTTTTATTGCGTCAAAGCGTGGCTATTGTGCCTCAAGGCAAAAAAAAAAGCAAGTGAAAAGTCTAAATCCGCTCGGTCAGTAATTTGACATTTCATCGCGAGCGTGTTATCAAATACCAGCGTAGATAATTGGAGTGTGGTGAAGCCGCCCATTCCACGGCAAGCCAACGCTTGGCCGTGAAATGGGCATTTGTATTCTGGATGATCCAGGGAGGTCAAAGCATGGATGCGCTCAGCCTAGCGCGTTTGCAATTTGCGATTACGACCGTGTATCATTTTTTCTTTGTACCGCTCACGCTCGGCTTGGCGGTGTTGGTGGCTGTGCTAGAGACGCAATACTTTCGCTCCGGCAAACTGGCGGACAAACACATGACCCAGTTCTGGGGCAAACTGTTTTTGATCAACTTTGCGATGGGCGTCGCCACCGGCATCGTGCAAGAATTTCAATTCGGCATGAACTGGTCCGAGTACTCGCGTTTCGTTGGCGATATTTTCGGCGCGCCGCTCGCCATTGAAGCACTCCTCGCGTTTTTCGTCGAGTCCACGTTCCTGGGTGTGTGGTTCTTTGGCTGGGACAAGTTGCCCAAGCCCATTCACCTAGCATCCATCTGGCTCGTCGCGTTCGGCTCGACGCTTTCGGCGTTGTGGATTTTGATCGCGAATTCATTTATGCAACAGCCAGTTGGTTATGTATTACGCAATGGGCGCGCGGAGATGACGGATTTCGGCGCGCTCATCACCAACCCCACGATCTGGACGCAATTCCCGCACGTCTTTTTTTCAGGTGTAGTGACGGCGGGCTTTTTCATGCTCGGCATCAGCGCGTGGCATTTGGTGCGCCAACGCAACGTTGAAATTTTTCGCCGCTCGTTTCAACTTGGCGCGCTCGCCAGCTTGATCGGGATCGCCCTGACCGTTTTGATTGGGCATAGCCAAGCGCAACACATGGTTCAGACCCAGCCCATGAAGATCGCGGCGGCGGAGGGCTTGTACCAAAGCGAAAACCCCGCGCCGTTTTCGTTGCTCACGATTGGCTCGCCTGACGGGCGGAGTGAAGTCTTTTCGATTCGCTTACCCGCGCTCTTGAGTTTGCTAGCGTATAATCAATTGACGGGCGAGGTCAAGGGCTTGAACGATCTCCAAGCCGAATACACCGCGCGTTACGGCGCTGGCGATTACTTGCCGCCGGTACCGTGGATCTATTGGAGTTTTCGCGCGATGGTTGGCGCAGGTACCGTGATGGGCTTGATTGCGTTGTTGTGCGTCTACTTGGCGATGCAAAATAAAATTGAAACGAGCGCACGCTGGATCAAATGGTTGCCCTATGCCATTCTCTTGCCGTATCTCGCCAACAGCACCGGTTGGCTGATGACGGAACTGGGCCGCCAACCCTGGATCGTCTTTGGCTTGATGCGCACCGACCAAGGTGTCTCGCGCGCGGTCGCCGGCGGCGCAGTCTTGATTTCGCTGATCGCGTTCACGCTCGTCTACGGCGCACTGATGGTTGTTGATATTTATCTGCTCCGCAAATACGCCCAGACTGACCCGGCGCACATCGCCGAATCGGTTGGGGCATACTAGCGCACCACGGAGGCAACAGTGGATCTCAATACGCTCTGGTTCATTTTAATCGCAGTACTCTTTGCGGGTTTCTTTTTTCTCGAAGGATTTGATTACGGCGTCGGCATCCTTTTGCCTTTCCTGGGCAAGGACGATGCGGAACGGCGCGTGATCATTAACACGATTGGGCCATTTTGGGATGGCAACGAAGTATGGTTGCTGACCGCGGGCGGCGCGATCTTTGCCGCGTTCCCAAACTGGTATGCGACCATGTTCAGCGGATTCTATCTCGCGCTTGTGCTGATGCTCATCGCGCTCATTCTCCGCGGTGTCGCCTTTGAGTTTCGGAGCAAAGACGCGCGTCCAGCGTGGCGCAATTTCTGGGACTGGGCTATATGTTTCGGCAGTTTCGTGCCGGCGTTGTTATGGGGCGTGGCGTTGGGCAATCTTCTCCGCGGCGTGCCACTGGATGCCCAAATGCAATATACGGGCGATTTCTTGACCTTGCTCAATCCCTATGCGCTCTTGACCGGCGTCTATGGTTTGGTGCTGATGATTTTGCACGGCGCAATTTATCTTGCGTTGAAAACGGATGACGCGATGAGTCAACGCGCCCAAAGCCTCGCCCGCGCCTTGTGGTTGCCCGCCGTTCTATTGTTGTTTGCGGCATTGGGCGCGAGCTATGTTGGCACGGATATGTACACCAAGCTAGGCGTCAACCCCGGCGTCATTCCAATCCTCGGCGGCGTTGCGCTGATCTCGGTGATCTGGTTCATCCGCCGCAATCGCCTGGGCTGGGCCTTTGTCATGACGGCGCTGACGCTGATCACCACGGTCTTGACCGTGTTCTTGACGCTCTATCCGCGCGTGCTCGTGTCGAGCGTAAATTCGGCTGATTATAGTTTAACGATTTATAACGCTTCCTCGTCGCCCTACACCTTGACCGTGATGACGATCGTCGCACTGATCTTTGTACCGATTGTCTTGATCTATCAAGGCTGGACGTATTACGTCTTTCGTCAACGCATTACCAAAAAATCTCTCGTCGTCTAAATTCTGGGCGGCTGGCAATTCAATTTTTGCCAGCCGCCCGAGTGTTTCTTGCATCCATGAAACTTGGCCGCACGTTGTTGGCTCAATTACGCTCTACGCGCACCGCTCTTGGCTGGACGGTTGCGTTGAGCGTCATCGGCGCGGGGGTAAGCCTCGCGCAAGCCAGCCGCCTCAGCCAGATCATTGCAGATGTATTTTTGCGCGGCGCAACCCTGGCTACCACGTGGAATTCACTGCTGATCATACTGGCGCTCATGAGCGCGCGCGCGGTGTTTGCCTGGGGCAGTGAAATCAGCGCGGTTCAAATGGCGGCGCGCCTCAAACAGCATTTGCGCGCACGCGTCTTGACGCATCTCTTCAACCTGGGTCCCACGTACGCGCGCGGTGAACGCACCGGCGAACTCACACACGTCGTCAGCGAAGGCATCGAGGCTCTGGACGCCTACCTCAGCCAATACCTGCCGCAACTCGCACTCGCCGCGCTCGTGCCTTTACTCATCCTCGCATTCGTCTTTCCGCTCGATTGGCTCTCCGCCCTGGTTTTGTTGGTGACCGGACCGCTCATCCCCCTGTTTATGATCCTCATCGGTCAAGCGGCGGATGCGCTCACGCGTCAACAGTACCGCGAACTTGGCACGTTGAGCGCATACTTTCTCGACGTGTTGCAAGGGCTAGCAACACTCAAGATTTTTGGGCGCAGTCAAGAACACATTGCGCTCCTGACACGCGTGGGCGAACGCTACCGCAATGTGACGTTGCGCGTCTTGCGCGTTGCCTTTCTCTCCGCATTCGCGCTTGAAATGATCGCCACACTCGGCACCGCGATCGTCGCCGTCCAGGTTGGCGTGCGCTTGCTCTATGGTCAATTGCAATTCGAGCAGGCATTTTTTGTCCTGCTCGTCGCGCCTGATTTTTATTTACCGCTCCGCTTGCTCGGCACACGGTTTCATGCGGGCATGACGGGGATAGCGGCGGCGGAACGCCTCTTCCAAATTTTGGACACACCCGCAACCCCAGTTGCGCGCTTCAAGTCAGGCAAATTGACCCGCCAACTCGCGCCGCGCATAACCTTTCACAATGTCGCGTTCACGTATCCTGCGAGTCGTACCGCGCTTGACGACGTGTCGTTTACCATCGAACCGGGTCAACGCATTGCACTTGTCGGCGCAACCGGCGCGGGTAAAACGACCATCGCCCATTTGTTATTGCGCTTTATTGCGCCGACGCGCGGCCAAATTCTTTGCGATGGCGTTCCGCTTGCTACGACGCCGCATGGTCAAATTGCTTGGGTCCCGCAATCGCCGTACTTGTTCAACACCAGCCTCGCCGAAAATATCTGCCTCGCCCGTCCACATGCGCCGCTCGCCGAAATTGTTCGCGCCGCGCAACTCGCGCATGCCGACGAATTTATTCGCGCATTGCCGCAGGGCTATGCCACGCGCATCGGCGAACGCGGCGCGCGCTTGAGCGGCGGCCAAGCCCAACGCATCGCGCTCGCGCGCGCATTTTTCGCTGACGCGCCGTTGTTGATTTTGGATGAAGCCACTGCCCAGCTCGATGCAGAAAACGCAAACGCGCTTGAGGATACAGTCGAACGTCTGCTCGAAAATCGCACGGGGCGCACCACGCTCGTCATCACGCATCGTTTGGCAACCGCAAGGCGCGCCGATCACATCATGGTGCTGGACGCAGGTCGGGTAATCGAACGTGGCACGCACGCTGAATTGATGCAGGCGCGCGGCGCGTATTATCGGCTGGCGACAGCGTGGCAAACCGAGCCAGGTCAATCCCCGGTGGATGAATCAGCGTCCGCGGCGAACCCGCCACCGCGCGCCATCAGCGCAGAGCAAATGACCCTTGACGCGGATACACCGCGCGCGCAATCAGCGCCCGCAATCCTAGCGCGCCTGGTCACATTTGTCGCGCCGTTCAAATGGCGGATTGCCCTTGCCATCTTGCTCGGCTCGGCGACCATTGCCAGTAGCATCGGTTTGCTCGCCACCTCGGCGTATCTCATCGCCAGCGCGGCGTTGCATCCGTCCATCGCCGACCTCGCCATTCCAATTGTCGGCGTGCGTTTCTTTGGCATTGCGCGCGGCGGGATGCGCTACCTCGAACGGCTTGTTTCGCACGATGTCAATTTGCGCGTGCTGGCGTATCTGCGAGTATGGTTTTATGCCACACTCGAACCAGGCGCGCCCGCACAACTTTTAACGCGGCGCAGTGGCGACCTGGTGGCGCGCATTATCGGCGATGTCGAAACATTGCAAAATTTCTTTGTGCGCATTCTCGCGCCGCCGTTCGTCGCGCTTGTGATCGCGCTGGGGGTCACGATATACTTGGCCGCATTTTCGATTCCGCTCGCGCTTGGCGTTCTGGGCTTGATGTTTTGCGTCGGCGTGATTTTGCCGGTCGCGATCCAGCCAGTCAGCCGCGCCGCGAACCGGCGCTTGGTAGAATTGCGCGCGGCGCTGAACGCGCACGTGGTCGATTCACTGCAAGGGATGGCAGACCTGATCGCATTTGACCAAGCCGAGGCGGCGAACACACACGCGCAAGATTTGAGCCGCGAGTTGATTCGCGCGCAAACACGCCTGGCGCGCCTTGCCGCCGCGCAATCCGCGTTGAGCAATTGGCTCGCGCAACTCGCCGTATGGTACGGTTTATATGTGGCAATTCCGCTCGTCGCCGCGGCGCAACTCGATGGCATCCTGTTGCCGATGCTTACGCTGACGGTCCAGGCGAGTTTTGAAGGCGCGTTGGCATTGCCCCTGGCATTTCAATATCTCGAATCGAATGTGTCTGCCGCGCGCCGCTTGTTCGAAATCGCCGATGTGCCGCAACCTGGGTTTCAATTTAATCACGCTCCGCGCCTCGCGCCGCAAAGCCAACAGAATCTCGCGCTCTGCATGCACGACGTGAGCTTTCGCTACGCGCCGAATGAACCGCGCGTGTTGGCGCACGCTAATTTCGATATGCCGTTTGGCGCAACGATTGCTATCACCGGCGCAAGCGGCGCAGGCAAATCCACCCTCGTCAATCTCTTGGTGCGCTTTTGGGATTTTGAAGACGGCACGATTTTTGTGAACGGACACGACCTCCGCGATCTTTCGCCTGACGCGGCGCGGCAATTCTTTAGCGTGGTGACCCAGCCGGTCCATTTGTTCAACGGAACGATCCGCGATAATTTATTACTGGCGCGTCCAAAAGCCACCGACGCCGAACTCGTCCACGCGGCGGAGGTTGCCCAGGTTCATTCGTTTATCGCGGCATTGCCGCAGGGCTATGCGACGCGCGTTGGCGAACAGGGTTTGCAATTGAGCGGCGGCGAACGCCAGCGGCTTGCCATTGCGCGCGCGTTACTGCGCGATGCGCCGATCCTGGTTCTCGACGAAGCGACCGCGCAGTTGGACGCGCTGACCGAACGCGCCGTCCTGCACGCGATCCGTGAGACGGGGCGCACCACGCTCGTCATCACGCACCGCGCGCAAGCACTCGCCGATTGCTGGGATCATATGCTCGTATTACAAAACGGGCGCTTGGAAAATTTTCCAAGCGCCCCGGTATCATCTTTTACAACTCGCGCAACACCTCGTCCACTTGCAAGCCATTCAGCCGCCGATTAACCCACAGCGTACTCGCGATCATCCCCGCAAGCGTGAGCGCGTAGAGCGCGAGCAGGGTCGTCCACGGAATCGTAATATCCGCCGGCGGAATCGTGAATAGCGCACCCAGCATCAACACAAATACTTTGCTCAATACAAATCCCGTCGCCGCGCCGATGACGAGCGCGAGCAGTCCAATCGTCAACGATTCCGACCACAGAAAGCGACTCACCTGCGCGGCACTGCCGCCGAGCGCGCGCAACGTGCCGAACTCGCGCGCGCGTTGGTACACCATCGCCATCAGAAAAATCCCCAGCCCGATAGATGCGATGATCAGCGTGTACAAGCCCTCAATCGTTCCCAGCCCATTGATATTCAAACTCGTCAGCGAGCGCCCCGTGGCGACAATCGCCGTGTCAATGTCTTGCACCTGCACGGGCGCATCGGCAAAATGCGAGCGCAGATTCGCGGCAACAGCTTCGGGCGCGCCCGCCGCGCTTGCCAGGAACAATGTCACCGTTGGATCATTCGTCGCTTGCGCGATAAAGGGCAAGTTGGCGACGAGGAACGTATCCACCTGACTCGCGGGAAAATGCGTGAGAATGCCCAGCACCTGCCCCTTGACCTGCACCGATTGATTCGTCTTTTTGTCGAGCGCGCGAAACAGAATCGGATCGCCGACCTGGACACTGTACGCGTCCGCCAGTTGCGCCGAAATCAGAATCCCATCGGGTGTTGCCGCCATTTTTTGCAGGATTTGCGCCGCCGTCTGATCGCGCACATAACTATCAGGAAAGAATGCCGCACTGCCAAACGACGTGGGCGCGATCCCGTACAGCGTTTGCGCCGTACTGCCGACCGAAACCTGGGTCGTCTTGAGCGGCGTCACCGCGCGCACGCCTGGCACCGCCGTCAACGCGTTGCCCATATTTACATCGGGATATAAACTGACGGCGGGTGTGATTTGCATATCCGCGCCCAGTTCGTAGCGCGCGTCCACCGCTTTTTGCGCTTGATACGTGCGCGTGAAAATCGCCAGACTCGTGCCAAACGAAATGGCCAGCGCGATGATGACAATGGCCGCCCCAATCTCATGCGCGCGCCGCACAATCTCGCGCCCTGCCACGTCACCCAGGTCGCCGAACGCGCCGCGCAACAACGCGCGAATCACCGCGCCCGCGCGCTGAATGCCGCCGCCCATCACGCGCGACAAGAGCAAGGTTGCGCCGAGCCACAAAAACAACGGCGCAAAGAAAATCAGAAAACCAAACGAGAGCGCCTGCCCTTCGCCCGCGTCGGTGTTAATGCCACCGCTTTGCGCGTTGACCCAGAAGAGCAATGCGGCAATCGCGAGGCTGATCACGTCGAGATACGCGCGCGCCCAGAACGCGCGCTTGTCGCCGCGCGTCATTTCTTGTCGTTCTTGCGCGATCTCCTGCCGCAGGGTATTGCGAATCGGCAGGTAGGTGGCAAGCGTCGTCAGCACCAGCCCCGCGAGAAAAGCCAGGAGCGCAGACAGGAAAAAATTGCCGTAATCAATTTGTCGCCATAGCGCGAAACCGAACAGATACAGCGTGGTCGCCACGCCAACGAGCAGACCCAGGAATGTGCCAACGGTGGCAATGAACGCGCTCGCCACGCCCGCCGCGATCAGAATCTGGCGCGGGGTTGCGCCGCGCGCGCGCAACAAACTAATCTCTTG
>JBBIUF010000037.1:0-35888 GCA_037440365.1 Chloroflexota bacterium | reverse complement strand
TGTGCCGCATAGGGGATTCGAACCCCTGGTCTCTGCCTTGAGAGGGCAGCGTCCTGGTCCACTAGACGAATGCGGCGGGAGCGAACTGGCGCTATTGTATGCGTTATGCAAACGAGTGTCAAATTGAAACGCGCGGGCGACTATGTTATAATCGCGCACATCATCTTTTGTGTGTTGATGACAAGCGCATGACCAACTCATTTATGCCTTCCACCAAAACCTATCGCCTGGTGTGCTTTGATTGCGACAGCACGCTCGTCGCGATCGAAGGCATTGACGAACTCGCGCGCTTGAAAGGACAATTCGAGCATATCGCCGAACTCACGCGCCGCGCGATGAACGGCGAGATCAAGATCGAAGATGTGTTTGCCGAGCGGCTCGCGTTGCTCCAGCCCACGCGCGCCGATTTGCGCCGCGTGGCAGAGGCATATCGCGCCAGCGTGGTCCCCGATGCGAAACCCGTGATCACCGCACTGCGCGCCGCAGGTTGCGCGGTGCATATCGTCAGCGGTGGCTTGCTCCTTGCGGTACAAGAATTTGCGCGCACACTCGGCTTGCCCGCGCAAAACGTTCATGCCGTCCCCATCGAATTCGATCAACTCGCGGGACAATGGTGGCGCTATGATCAACATCGCTACGGCGGCAACCCAGCAGAACGCTATCGCGCATTTGCGCCAACGCCGCTTGCCGAAACAAACGGCAAGCGCACCGTCATCGCGCAACTCGCGCAGAATGAACGCGACGGCATGTTGATTGGCGATGGCATCACGGACTTGGAAGCGCGCGATGCGGTGAAATGTTTTGTTGGCTTTGGCGGCGTCGTGCGCCGTGAGCCGGTGGCGCAGCACGCCGATATTTTTATCGCGACGAATCGGTTAGCGGCCATTGTGCCGCTGGCGATTTCGGCGGTGCAGGCGCAACAATTCAGTGGCACAGTGCATCATGCCGTTTTGCAACGCGGCTTGGACGACATTGCCAACGGCTGGGTGACATTCAGAAATTGATTGGGTTTGTTATTCTGACACGAGGCGATGATGGCGCATCTATTTATCCCGGGTCCAACCGACGTGCATCCTGATGTGCTGGCGGCGCAAGCCCAAACGATGATCGGACATCGCGGCGCGGATTTTCAAAATTTATTTGCGCGCATCCAACCGAAATTGCGCCAGGTATTTTTCACATCGAGCCGCGTGTACATTTCCACTTCATCCGGCACGGGCTTGCAAGAAGCCGCGATGCGGAATTGCGTGGCGAACCAAGTGTTGTGTTGCGTCAACGGCGCATTTTCGGAACGTTGGTACGACGTGGCGTTAGCGAACGGCAAGAACGCGGTGCGGCTCGACGTGGAATGGGGACACGCGATCACACCCGACCTGGTGGATCGCGCGTTGGCGTCTGGCGGGTGCGACGCAATTGCCATCGTGCATAACGAAACCAGCACTGGCGTCGTCAATCCCGTCCGTGAGATCGCCGCGCTCGTCCGCGCGCGCTATCCTGATGTGTTGATCCTGGTGGATGCGGTGTCGTCGCTCGGCGGCGATTTAATTGATTGCGCAGGCTGGGAACTCGACGTGTTATTCACATCGTCGCAAAAATGTTTTGCTCTGCCACCAGGTTTGGCATTTGCCGCTGTGTCGGATCGCGCGTTGGCGCGCGCGCGCGGCGTACCGCAACGCGGCTTGTATTTCGATTTCGTTGAGCTAGAAGCACACTTGCAAAAAAATCAAACGCCGTCCACGCCGGCCATCTCGTTGATGTGGGCGTTGGATATTGCGCTGGATCGGATGCTTGCGGAAGGACTCGCGGCGCGCTTTGCGCGGCACGCGGCGCTGGCGGCGCGCGCGCAACAGTGGGCGGCGGACCAGTTCGATCTCTTTGCGCAAGCTGGGTATCGTTCGCAAACCGTGACGTGCGTGGACAACCCGCGGCGCGTGGATGTCAAAAAACTCAACGCGCATTTGCGCGCGCGCGGCATGCAAATTTCGGATGGCTATGGCAAGTTGCAAGGCCGCACGTTTCGCATCGCGCACATGGGCGAAATTACCCTGACCGATTTGGATCTGTTACTGTCTGCGTGCGATGAATTTTTGACCCTAACCCATTAAACCAATCTACGAATGAATCTCGGCCGATTTTTTTATTCGTGTTATTCGTGGATTGGTTGTGTTTGTCATAACCGCTTCAACGAGGAGGCGCACACCCAAACCCAGGAGGCACGATGTACCACATTCTCATCACCGATGAGCTTGGCGCAGATGGACTCGCACTCCTCGATCAATTCCCCGATGTCCAGTACGATGTTGTGAAACTCCCCTCGCCCGAAAAGTTGGTTTCGATCATTGGCGACTATGACGCGGTGATCACGCGCTCGGGCACGCCGCTCGATGTGCGTGTGTTTGACGCCGCGCGCAAACTCAAAATTGCCGGGCGCGCAGGTGTTGGGCTGGACAATGTGGATATTGACGCGGCGACGTTGCGCGGCGTGTTGGTGATGAACACGCCGGAAGCGAACACACTTGCGGCAACAGAAATGACGATGGCGCTGATGCTCGCGCTCGTGCGGCATTTGCCGCGCGCCAATGCCTCGCTCCAACGTGGCGAATGGACGCGCAGTCAATTCACGGGCACACAGTTGAACGAAAAAATTCTGGGCGTGGTGGGCCTGGGACGGATTGGCTCGCGCGTGGCAACCCGCTGTCAGGCGTTCGGCATGAATGTGATCGCGTATGATCCCTACATCGCCGAAGATGTGGCGGAGCGCATTCACGTTCAACTTGTCGGCGATCTCGCTGAACTGCTTGCGCGCGCAGACGTGATTACGTTTCACACGCCGCTGACCGATGAAACGCGCGGCATGATCGGCGCGGCGCAAATCGCCACGATGAAACCGAACGTGCGCTTGGTCAACTGTGCGCGTGGCGGCATTATTGACGAGCAAGCCCTGCTCGATGGATTGCGCTCTGGCAAGATCGCCGCCGCCGCGCTCGATGTGTATTCCGCTGAACCACCGCGCGCTGAATTGCTCCAGCAACTGCTTGCGCTCCCGAATGTTGTCGCGTCGCCGCACATTGGCGCGAATACGTTCGAGGCGCAACGCGAAGTCGCGGTGCAAATTGTGCGCCAAGTGTTGGACGCTTTGCGCGGCGCGAATTACAGTAACGTTGCCAACCTGCCGTTCGTCGAAGGCGTGGACTATCGCTCGATTGAACCGTACATGACGCTCGCGGAACGCATCGGTTCATTGCACATGCAATTGATTCGCGGACGCATCGAGCGCGTGGAAGTCGAGTGTCGCGGCGAACCGATTGAACGCTGGGTCAAGCCGCTCACGGTCGCGCTCTTGCGCGGCTTGCTCCATCCAATTTTGAGCGACGCGGTCAACTATGTCAACGCGCCGCGCCTTGCAGATGAACGCGGCATCCTAGTTTCGCAAACGCGCCACCCCGTCGCCGAAGATTATTCCAACGTGATTTTATGCCGCGTGATCTCGTCAAAGGAAACGCGCTTGATTGGCGGCGCGCTGTTTCTGCAAAATCAGCCGCGCATGGTCTTGCTCGACGATTATCGGCTTGATGCGATGTTGCAAGGACGCGCGTTGGTGATGGTGAACAAGGACGTGCCGGGCGTCATCGGCAAAGTTGGCACGATCATGGCGAACCACAGCGTCAACATTGCGGAATGGCGTATGGCGCGCAACACGCCGGGCGGCAGTGCCGTGTCGTACATCAACATTGACTCGCCCGTGAGCGACGCGGTGCTTGCCGAATTACGCGCGCTGGAAACGATCACGGACGCGCGGCAGATCGCGCTGTAAGCAACTTGCCAATCCCTTCGCTAAACTTTTAAACCCACCGCATGACACGAATCGTCACGAATGATTTTGATTGATTGGTATTTTTCGTGGCTAAATTAGACAAAACCGATTTGGTCAAGAGATTGTTTTTGTGGCAATGTCACCATGCCCAATTTATGCGGATTTGTGTTATTCGTAGCTGAACGTTGGTTTGATGAATGTTTGGCAATCCATTCTACTAATGCTATAATCACGCCCGTGAAATTTGTCTATCCACTCCTTGCCGTGCTGATTGCGGTGTTTGCCATCGCGCCGTTGGAATACCCCGGCGCGTTTCAATCCCACACTGGCTTGCTTGCCTCGTACAATCTCATCAACTTGGATCAAAACCCAGCGCAATTTTGGAATTGGGCGCCGACAGTTGGTCGCGCGTTTGATCTGTTCCGCATGGATGGCGCGTTGCCGTACTGGGTTGCCGAAATTTTTCACTGGTTCGGATTCAGTTATCTTGACGCGATCAAGTTGGTCTATGCGCTGGCTTGGCTCGCAAGCGGCTTGACGATGTACGCGCTCGCGCGCAAGTGGTTCAGCGCACCCGGCGCGCTTCTTGCGGCAACCGTCTATGTCTATCTGCCATATCACATTGCGACGGTTTACGTGCGCGGCGCATTCGCCGAGTCGGTGATGTGGGCGGTGCTGCCGCTGGCGATGTTCGCCGTCGCTAGCCAACCGTCAATCGTAGCCAGCCGTCGGAAAATGATTCTTCGGCTGTTGCCTTTTGCTTTGCTGTTCTTGATTCAACCGGGCATGGCAATTGCATTTACGCTGGTTGTGATCATCATTGCCGCGATCTGGCATGGGCGTTCTGCAATTGGCAATGCGCAATTGGCAATTGGTGGTCTGCTCCTCGGCGCGTTACTTGCTCTGCCTGCCATTCTCCGCTACGGCGCAAACATTCTGCGCGATGGATTCAGCGCAAATTTCGTTTTGCCGTTTCAATTATTCTCGTCGTTGTGGGGATTCGACACGCCGACCGGCAGTTACCTCGACAAGTTTCCATTCCAGCTTGGCGTTGTGCCGATTGGGCTGGCGATTGTGGCGGTTGCGTTGGCATGGAAAAGCAACCAGGCGAACATCAAACGGCTCGTCGCAATTTTTCTCGGCGCAACAATCGCCTTGTGCGGGTTGACGTTTGAGATCGCCGCGCCGCTCTGGAATGCGCTCGGTATATTGGTTGCGTCGCCGTGGCAATTGCTCGCGTTGGCTGGGTTTGCGCTGGCGTTGGTTGCGGGCGCATCCATCGAATTTGATCTGCGCCTCACGCGTCCGGCGATGCTTGCGTTTTTTGTTGCGTTGCCGGCGGTGGCGAGTTACAGTTATCTTGCGCCGCGCTATTTAGACGCGAACCCAACGCGTCCGCCGATCGCGATTTTTGGCAATCATGAAATTGCGTTGCTCGATTATCGGATTGTGGGACCGTTGCGGCATGGCGCGACGGTGCGCGTGCAACTCACCTGGCAAGCGTTGCGGCAGGTGGATCACGATTACACGGTGTTCGTTCACGCGGTTGATGATCGTGGCACAAAATGGGCAGAGGAAGACAGCAAGCCGCAAGAGGGTACATTGCCCACGCTCAAATGGATGCCAGGGCAAGTGGTCTCCGACACGCACACGATCCAAATCAACATTGATGGACCGAGCGAAGGGTATCACCTTGAGCTAGGCATCTACCAAGCGGGGAACGGACAACGTGCGTTGATGGACAATGGTAACGATTTTCTGATCTTGCCGCGCCCCGGCGATCCTGAACCGACGATCACGGATCAGGTGCGACCGAAACCTTAGAACGATCCGCGAATTGCGCGAATGGAAACAAAACAAAAATCTGTGGCTCTTGAATGAAACGTCTCAACTTTTATCTGATCCTGCTCATCCTCTTTTCTCTCTTCGCCATCGCGCCGCTCTTCGCGCCAGGTTATTTTTGGGGCGCGCACGATGGACGCCATTCAGTTTATTTCCTATTCGAGTTTGATCGTTCGATCCAGGACGGCATTTTCTATCCACGTTGGGCGCCTGATTATACGTTTGGCTATGGCTATCCCATGTTCAACATTTACGCGCCGGGTGCGCTGTATGCCAGTGAAGCCTTGCACCTTGCCGGTTTCGATTTTGTCAACGCAACGAAAATTGTGTTTGCGCTTGCGCTTGTCTTGTCCGGTGTGACCATGTTTGGTTTCATCAAGCGTTTGACGCAATCGAGTCAAGCGGCGTTCCTTTCTGGCTTGGTATACATTTACATTCCGTATCACATTGCCGATATTTACGTGCGCGCCGCGCTCGAAGAATCGGTTGCGCTAATTTTTCTGCCGCTCGCGCTGTGGGGCTTTTACGAAACCGCCACCGCACCCACGCGCCGCAAGGTGGTGCTAACCGCGCTGGCATATGCCGCGATGATGTTTTCGCACAATGGCATTACGCTCTTGTCCACGCTCGTTCTTGGTATCTGGGTCTTGTTTTTGATCATTGGAAAAATGCGCACCGCCAGTCCTCAATCGCCAGTCGCTAGTCCTTCGCCCCGCGTTTCTCGTCTTGCTCCACTGGTTACATTCATCCGCCTGGGTTTGCCGTCGCTTGCCGCGTTGCTCCTCGGGCTTGGTCTCGTCGCGATCTTTTTTGTGCCAGCCGTTTTGGAATATCAATTTGTCCGTACCGATCAATGGCTCGGCAATTATTACGACTATAGCAATCACTTTGTTTATTTCTTTCAACTCTTTGATCCCAAGTGGGGCTTTGGCATCAGCGTCCCCGGTCCCAACGATGGCATGTCGTTTCAGCTCGGCGTCGTCCCGGTTTTGCTCGCGCTGTTCTCGCTTGTCGCGATCGTCAAGAACCCTAACCACACCCGCCGCTTTTGGATCTTTTTTGGCGCGATGGTGATTGTCGTCGTAACGTTGATGATGGGCGGCTCACAAATCGTTTGGAAGGTTCTGCCGATTTTGTCGTTCATTCAATTTCCCTGGCGATTGCTCGTGTTCACTACCGTTGCGCTCGCGGCGCTCGCTGGCGCCATTGCGCTGACCGAGACATCCGACGATCCCCAGCGGCTTTCACTGCCGACGTTATTGCTCGGTGTGTTGATTGTGCTTGGCAGTTTTCCATATCTCACCGCGCAAATGATCCAGCAACCGCAAGAAGGTCCGGTCAGCATCCTGGGTTTGTTCCGCTTTCAGCAGAGCGCGGGTGAAATGACCGGTGCGACGGCATGGGTCAAGGACATTCCCACCTGGTCGCCCATCGCGGATGTGTACTTTGCCGGCAAAAAAGTCAAGTCGAAAATTGATTTCACGATCTATGACAATCCCGACGTAGTATGGTTCGGCGTCGATCCGACCGGCAAGGGTTTGCGTGCGAATGGTGAGCGCGTGCTGGTGGATTCCAAGATCGATAACCTGCCGGTGATCTTTAACACATTCTATTATCCCGGCTGGCACGCGTACCTTACCACCGAATTCGGCGATCAATTCGTCAAAGATTTGGCGATCACGCAAGAAGGCAACCAAGGACGGATTCAGGTGCATGTGCCGCAAGGTCGCTATTGGCTGACACTCAGGTTTGACGATTCGCCGCCGCGGATTGTCGGCGAGTGGATGTCAGCGTCAAGTCTAGTCATCGCGCTGGGTGTGTTGATGTGGGATGCTCGCGAAAAAAGGAAAAAGGCGAATGACAAGTAAATTCGCCATCCGCCGTCCGTCGTCCCCCGTCATTCTACTTTTGGCATTTTGCGCGTTTGCGCTCTTGCCGCTCACCGCGCCCGGCTATTTCATTTTCGCGCATGACGCGCGCCACTCGGTCTATTTCTTGCAAATGTTCGATCTGGCGGTGCGTGATGGCGCGTGGTATCCGCGCTGGGCGACGGATATGGTTTTTGGCTACGGCTACCCACTCTGGCTCATCCTCGCGCCAATGCCGTTTTTCATCGGCGAAGCATTTCATCTTGTCGGTTTTGATTTTGTCAGTGCGGTCAAGTTGACCGACGGGCTGGCTGTATTTTTTTCCGCGCTCACCATGTATCTTTTTGCGTCCCGCGTGCTGGGCAAAAACGCCGGGCTTGTTGCCGCGATTGCCTACGCCTATATTCCGTATCACCTCGTTGACCTCTACGTTCGCGCCGCGCAAGCCGAATTGGTCTCATTTGTTTTTCCGCCGCTCGTCTGTTGGGCATTTTATCAATTGGCGACCACGCGCCGCCTACGTTACATCGCGTTTGCCGCGCTGGCGTATGCTGGTCTGGTGCTTGCGCATATTGCAACGACGGTGCTGTTCACGCCGATCATTGGTGCCTATATTCTATTCCTGGTATTCACAATTGGACGGAAGACGGAAAACGCAAGACCGATTTTATCTGTCCTGCGTCTTTCGTTCTCCGTCGGTGCGGCGATCCTACTCGCGCTTGGCATCGCCGCGATCTTTCTGCTTCCCGTTTTATTCGAGCAAAGGTATCTAACCACCGATCCGCTGATCGGCGGATTTTTCAATTATCGCAAACACTTTCTCAATCCGAATCAATTGTTCTCACCGCTGTGGGGTTATGGCTATGCGGGTGAAAACGGCACCGATCAGTTTTCGCTTCAGCTCGGCGTGCTCCCGGTTTTGCTGGCATTCGTCGCGCTGTGGGCAGGCATCATCCAGCGCGGCGCGATACGCGCGCAGATTATTTTTTTTGCAATTGCGCTGAGCGCGGTCACGTTTTTAATGTTGCCCATTTCCGCGCCGCTCTGGGAACCGTTGTCCGCGATTGTCGCGTTCGCGCAGTTTCCCTGGCGACTCTTGATCGTCAGCGCGTTTGCGCTTGCGTTTCTCGCTGGCGCGGCGATTCATGCCTTACCCGCCGAAGCAACCGATCTTGCGCCGCTCCTCGCCATCGGTTTACTTTTTGTGACGGCGAATTATGGCTATACCGAACCGCAACATACCGACGCGGTCTTTAATTATGCGACGCAAATGGAATTTGAAGTCAAGGATCGTGAACTGCTGGGCGACACGGTTTGGATGACGGGTGAGCGTCCGCAGGACTCGCCGCTGGTCGCGCAGTATATCGCGGGCGAGCCATTACAAAAAGCGCTTGCGCTGGATGACAATGCAACCGTGACGATGCTGGCGCACGGTGGCCAGTCGGACACGGTGCGCGTGGATGCGGCAACGCCGGCACGGATTCAATTCTACACGCGCTATTTTCCCGGCTGGGTGGCTACGCTCGATAACCAACCGATTGCGCTTGAACCATTTGGCGAGCAGGGTTTGATTCTGATCAACGTGCCTGCCGGATCGCATATTCTTGCATTGCGGTTTGAAGATACGCCGGTGCGCCAAGCCGCCGCGTTGATTTCGGCCATCAGTGTGATCATCACGCTTTGCCTCCTTGCGCTACAAGACCAAAAATGTTAACCCGATGATTCGCTTTTGGCTTTTTACTAGAAATTGCAGATTTTGAAGTGTTGGCAAATCCAAAAAGGTCTGTTATAATGCCCGGGCACGTCAAGTGATTCGCACAAATAGGATGATGTATGCCCTCTGACCAACCAACACCACCGCCATCGCGTCCCGGACGCTCGGAACCATGGCGCGTTGAACGCATGGTGCAACGGGTTCCCGCGCATTTGGGTGAAACGACGCCAGAATCCGTCTCGCCTTGGGTGATGCTTGCCGGCGTGGTGCTCTTGCTCGTCGTCGCCTGCATTATCTTGTTCATCGTCTTGAACAATGGCGGTTTCGGGTTCGGCGCACCGGTGGCGGCAACGGCAACTCCAACCCGTGCGCCCCGCCAGGCAACGCCCATCGTGACGGTGATTCCGGCGACGCTTGCGCCGCCAACATTTACACCCTTGCCGACTGTGCCGCCTGTCAAATACAAGGTGAAATCTGGCGATTCGCTGATTGCCATCGCCGCGAAATACAAGGTTTCAGTACAGGCGATCATGACGGCGAACAATTTGAAAGACGAAACAATTCGGATTGGCGAGGAGCTGATTATTCCGCTACCTACGCCGACGCCACCGCCTAACGCGAATCCGCCTGCCGCGCCAGGCACAACCCCAACCCCCATCTCGTATCAACCGCCCCCGAGTCCGGCAGATGCCAGCACGCCGGGGGTGTTGCGTTACACGGTGAAAAACGGTGATACCCTAAGCAGTATTGCCGCCGCGAACGGCTCAACGCCCGATGCAATTCGCATCGCGAGCCAACTCGACAGCGATTTTCTCTCAATTGGCCAAGTGTTACTTGTCCCGCTGGGCGCATGGACGCCTCCCGCGACGCTTGCGCCAGTGATGGTAGCGTCGCCACTGCCCACCGCGCAATTTGCATATGCCGCGCCGAATTTGATGTCGCCTTCGGACAAGCAAGCCTTTCGAGGTAAAGCCGATTTGCCCAAACTCGAATGGATTTCACCCGGCATCTTAAAGCCGAACGAAATCTATGTTGTTCATCTCGATTACACTGTGAACGGCGAAAAGAAATCCATTGTGCGACAGGAAAAACAAGGGACTAGTGTTACGCTAAAAGCAACAGACTATCCTGGCGCAAATACGAGCGGCACCGAGTTTTCTTGGTATGTGATGGTTGTCAGTCAACCAACCACCGCATCCAAAGTGCCTGCGCAAAATCCGCAAACTTCGGCGTCCAGTCCGCCGAGTGACAGCCGTACATTTAGGTGGTATTAGACAAAAACCAGGTTTTTTGAAAAACCTGGTTTTTTCATCGAATCGTATATTCGGCGATAATGACCGTGTTATCCGAACTTCCTGGCACTGCCAAGCGGTCTCCCGTATCGGTGTCGTACCAGCCCACCCGCACCACGTATTGCCCCGGTAGTAACTCGTGCGGCACGTTGAGCGCAAACGAATCACGCACCATTTCATTCGCCGCCCAGCGCGTTGTCGGATACATCCCCTTGAGCGGCTCGTGATCCTCTTGCGCGATCTTGTCGCCATTCGCATTTTCGAGATGGACAAACGCCGTATAGTGACGATTGATGCTATGTTGCGCCTGCCACACAATCGTTACCTGAGTGGTCCCCGCCGCGAGTTGATTGGGCCAAGTCGATCCAACCAGCGCGATCCGATCGCCGAAATTTGCCGCTTGTAGGCGCAACGGCGGCGCGGGCGTATAAATGGCATAGTTGCCGATTGTTTGCGTCTCGGCGTAATAACGATCCAATGCGGAAACAAACTCGCGCGTAAAACGGCGATAGTGATCCACATCTTCGCGTGTGCCGCGTTCCAAAATCACGAGCGGGAACGTGCCATCGCGCAAGCCATTTAATTCCCACGCCTGATCCCACTTGCCACTCCGCGCGAGCATACTGTACTGATACGTGTAATAATCCACCGGCTTGCCGCTGGTCGCGAGCGCGCCCATATCTTCGGAGATGATAATGCCGGATGTGTGCTTGAGCAAGTGTGCCAACTGTAGATTTGCCGGCGCGGCTTGTGCCATCAAGTCTACCGCGATGCGCGGATCATGCCACATCAGCCCAAGTTGCACAATGAGCGCAAGCGGCAGGGCAATTGGCGCGCGTCGCACCAGTGGTTGCGTTGCTGTATGCCAGGTGTGAACCGCGAATCCTGCCCATACGCACATTGCCGCAATCGCTTCAAAAAAATAATTTTCCCATGCGCCCACGCGCCCAGACATGGCGACGACAGCGAGCGCGGTGACGGCATATATTTCCAGCACGCCGATTTTTTTTGCGCGGACGCGGCTAAACCATGCCCACGCCGCGAGCGCGATCAAAATTGGAAATGTGAGCGCAAAATTTTTCAGCAGGTCAAACAATTGCTCTGGCAAAAACGTTGTCGCGTTCGATTCAATCAAACCAAAGCTGAACGCGCCGCGCGTTAGCGTATCGAGCGCGAGATAGATCGCGCCGCCGCTGGCGCCGAGCACAACCGCGAATGTCAGCGCCGCGCGTTTATCGCGCAACCATAGCGCAATGAATGCGGCGGCGGGCGCGGCGAACAAGGTTTGCTTGGTATAGAGCGCAAGTAAAAAGGCAAATGTATAAAGCCAAAAGTACACCAATCGCGGCATGCGTTCCCAGCGCCACACAAAATAGACGCCGCCAAATGTAAACGCTAGTCCTAGTAAATCCACGCGGTCAAGCGGAACCCAATGGTAGATGTACGGCGTGCCGAGAAATAATAACGCGCCGAGCGCTCCCGCTGTCCGTTGGCGCGTTTCCGTTCGCACAATCTGATAGATGAGCGCCGCGACGATAAGCGCGGCGGCGAAATTGAGCAAACGTCCGCCAAGATAGCCCTCGCCAAAAATTGGCATCAGTGCGGCAAAGAGTGCCATGCCGAACGGCGGATAATTCGATGAGGCATAGGGCAAACCTATCAACCCTTTGTAAATCGGTTGACCGTGCGCCAGTTGTTGCGCAAACCATAACACAATGCCTTCGCCATAATCGAGTTGGTATGGATAGGTCAGCCCGGTCAAGCCAAGCCACAGCGTCAGGGCAAGATAAATTGCCGCGCCGATCCAGACGAGCGTCCAAGCGATACTCGCGAGTGATTTCATTAGCCACTATCTTAGCAGAGGTTCCAACACGCGTCAAAACCTTGTCAAGCACACCGTTTACGATTATAATGCGCGCACATTTAAGACCGAGGTACGAAATATGTTTTCATCCGCCAGCCGCGGACGGACGCTTGGTTTTGTTCTCGCGGCATTAATGCTTTCGGCGTGTGAAGCGGTTGATGTCACACCCACGCCGCGCGCAACCTGGACGCCGCGTGTGGTCACGACGATTGTGATCGCCACGCCAGAGCCAACTGCGACCGCGACGGTTACCCCGACGAGTGTCCCAACGCCCAAGACAGCGCCCAAAGCCGCGCAAGCTCAGCCCGTTGTCACGGATCCACTCTTGCCCAAGTTCAACCCATTTCCGCCAATTCCAATTCCGCAGCGCCCTGCCAACATCAATCCGCTCACTGGCTTGCCCGCTGATCCGGCGATGTTGCAACGCAAACCGATTCTCGCGCGCATCGGGAACGATCAAAAAGTGCGGGATAGTTTTTGGCAAGCCGGGACGAATTCTGCCGATCTGGTGTTTGAAGAATTGATTGATATTCTTGGCACGCAATATGCGAACACGCGCTATACCGCTGTGTTCCTCAGCCAAGACCCGCAACTGATTGGACCCATTCGGAGCGGACGCATCATCAATTTTCAACTCGTGCCAATGCTCGACGGCGCGCTGGCACACGCGGGCGCAAGCAATGGCACGCGCTGGCTCTTTTCGCAATCGCCGATGACGAACCTTGACGAATTTTTTAATCAACCGGCATACTGTTACGAAAAAGACCACGGCTATCAAGGACGTTTGTATACCAGCGCGCCGCGTTTGCGTGAATGGTTGCAGAAAAAAGATTGGGAAGAACCCATTCCGTTGTATGGTTTTGATTTTGCCGCGCCGGCACCAGCCGGACAGCCGATTACGAGTATTGGCATGATCAAAGCCCCGTGGCCCACCTGGGATCAAGCGCAGTGGAAATACGTTGCCGCGAGCGGCCGGTATTTGCGTTTTGCGACCGGCGCGGCGCAGATGGATGCGACTTATCCGATTACCGCCAAGTGGGGTAACGGCGCCGATTGTGTCACCACCGGTACGGAAACGAAAACCCAGGTCTCGTCTGCCAATGTTGTGGTGTTGTACGCCAAGCACGAAAAAACCAACATCATCGAAGACTCCAACAATGCGGTTTCGGTCCACATTGTTTTGACCGGGCAAGGCGACGCGCAATTTTTTCGCGATGGCGTGATGGTCAAAGGCAAATGGGCGCGCAACAGTGAACAAGAATTTTTCCGTTTCACCGATGTCGCGGGCAAACCCTATGCGCTTAAACCTGGGAACACCTGGTTTGAAATTGTACCGTTGGGCTATGCGCTGGAAGTAAAATGATTGCGCCGCCGTGCCAAGACTAGCGAACCAGACATGGAAAACATTTATCTCATCGGGTTGATCGGCAACATTGGGAGTGGGAAAAGCACCGTCCGCAAAATGCTGGAACAGCACGGCGCGCGCGGACTCGACGCGGACGCGCTCGCGCATGTGATCATGCAACGCGGCACGCCAACATGGCGCGCGCTGGTCGAAACATTCGGCGCGGAGATTCTCACGCACAATGGACGCATTAATCGGCGTGCGCTTGGCGCGCGCGTATTTGCTGATCCCGACGCGCTGAAAAAACTCGAAACGCTGACGCACCCCGCCGTGCGCGCGCTGACCAAACAAATTTTGCGGGACACCCCACAACCGGTCGCCGTGATCGAAGCGATCAAGCTCGTCGAAGCGGGAATGCACTATGGGTGCGATGCGTTGTGGGCTGTGACATGTGCACCCGAGATTGCCATTGCGCGTATCCGGGCCAGCCGGGGGCTCAGCGATAGCGATGCGCGTGCGCGCCTGGCCGCCCAAGGCTCATTGGACAGCAAGTTGGCATTGGCAAACGTGGTCATTGATAATAGCGGCGACGAAGCCGCGACAGTGGCCCAGGTCGAACGCGAGTGGCAGGCAATTCAACTTGGCACAGCGCGGAATAAACGCGATTGGTTTTTCGCGAGCGATGTCAATATCCCGGTTGCATCACCTCAGCGAATCGAAATGCCACCGGCGCCCATTGCGCAGCCAAGTCAACCGGCTCAAATGGTTACCCCAGCTTTCACGAACGAAACGCAGTTGCCACTTGAAACAATAAAAACATCCCGCGTGTTTGAAACGCGGCGCACACGGCGGAGTGATCTGGCGACACTTGCCGTTGCGATTGCCCAGCGCGAACATCGTCCGCAACCGCTTTCGCACGAAGAATCGCTCAAGCGCTTTGGCGAACGTGGCTATCGCATTGCGCTCGCCGATGGACGGATTGTTGCTTTTGCCGCGTGGGAAGCGGAGAACCTGGTTGCCACCGTGCGCGAAATTTGGGCCGAATCAGCGGACGCCGCTCCGGCGTTGCCCAAGCTCGTTGCCTTGATCGAAGATGAAGCGCGCGCGTTATTGTGTGAAGTCGCCTTGCTGTTGATCGAAGCGGATGCACCAACCTTCGTCCTAGAGCATGTGCGCGCGGCGGGCTATTTGCCGCAAGAATTGCAAGCGTTGCATCCGTTGTGGCGTCAAGTGGCGCACGATCGTTTGCAAGCTGGGCAAGTCATTTGGAGTAAGCGGTTGCGCGAGGATTTGCTCACCAAGCCATTCTAGCGCAAATTAAAGCAATTGCCGCTGACGGTGCGCCAGCGGCAATTCTGCGGAGTGTGGGGATTATGATTCAGTTGAAAAAAATTGCCGGGCAACATCCACGTCTGATTGCCTGGGCGGGTCTCGCGATTGGCATGGTCGTCATTCTGTTATGGTCGGCAAAGGACGTGGGGCTGATGCCGACTCAATTGCTCGCCCTTGTGGTCGCCACAATTTTACTCGCCGGTTTGTGTGTGTGGATCATTGGCTGGGAGGACAACGACGATTCTCCTGCGCAATAACTCGGCCAACCTCAGTGTCGGGAAAACTGCGCGTTCTTTACGGCTGACAACCCACCCGCGTTTGCAAACACGAGGATCTCCGTCATCGAATTGATCGGCTGTTTGCCAACGTCAAAGATGAACGACGAATGTCCTTCATTGTCCGAAGACAATAATGGAAACCAACGGTCACCGTTCGTGAAACGAACCTGAGCATACAACGCCGCGTTGGCAACGGGCTTGCCGTTTTGATCCTCAACGTATACGTTCACGGTTTGAGGTCCGGTCATGCCGGTCCATGCAAATTGCACGCGGACGCGGAGACCCAGCGTCGTGGTGATCGGCAGGGGCGTTGGTTGGACGAATGGAACGGCGGTTGGCGTGGGGTTTTTGAATTGACCCGTTAGTGTTACGTTGCACCAATCAGAGACGATCGGTTTTTGGGCGGCTAAACCGTTTCCATATTTCTTGTCTAGCGCAAGTTGACCAACCGCGCTCGCGCGGACGATGGATTTTGGATCGAGGGGATCCCATTCCAAACGGGCGCGTTGAAAGTATTGCACAAACTTTCCGTTTTCGAAATGAATGTCAGTGATTGGATACCCCAAAATATCCAAGCCACCATGCTTGTCGAAATACTCTTTAATGGTCAAGCCAATTTTTTGCCCTGTCTCAGGAAAATATCGGAAATTTGGATTATTGGACGGCGGAAGCGATTCGGATTTGAGCGGCGGATCAAAAATGTTATATGCCGTTCCCAACAAACCCAATTGAACGCGGTACGGCTCTGGGTTTTCAGGGTGCAATTCCAGGCGCGCGTAGGTAAAATATTGCACCACCAAGCCGTTTTCCATAAAGGCTTCGGTTAACGGCTTGCCAATCGCGTTGACGCCGTCATGCGAAAGGTAAAAGACGACAAACGCGCCGTGAATGTTATGCCCCGTTTCGGCGACAAACGCGCATATTGGAGCTTGGGCTAATGCAACCGAGCCGGCATCGCGCATTCCCATAGCGAATGCCAGGATTGTTCCAAGTAAAAACATGATCAGGTGTTTCATTGCATCCCCCCAATTCCCCACGAACAAAACGAACCGTGCTTTGATTAAACCAGGTTGAGTCTAAATGATTAGACGAAAAAAAGGTGTCTGTCCTCTCGGTTTTTAGGTTGGGACGCGTGGGCAATGAATAAAAAATAGGTCTGTCTAGACCGCATACCGCGAAGAGACAGACCTATCCCAGATCTATTTTCACTTCGGCAGTTCGGCGATCATAGCGCATCAAGCAAGTTGCACGTTAGACCCGAAGCTTTGCGTCCCAACCTTTCGGTAGAGTTGCCCTTATCGGTGTTTTTCAAGCACCGCAATTATAATATGGTTTCCCCTGCTTGGCAATAGTACAGTTGTTTTGGCTTGCTCGATAGAGGTTAAATTACCGCAACTATTTATTGCAAGACAGATCGGCATGAACCGCCTGTTGAACTGGTTTTTTATTTTGTTCGGCGCGACCAATTACATGAAATTTACAAACGAGAACCTATGCGGATCCAAGCTTTCCAAGTCACGCTGGTAGAAAAAACGCGCAAGCAACTTGCGCGTGCGCTGAAGCATTTCGAACCACGCTCATTTTTTAGTCTGGTCAAAATTTTCTACCGCAATCCCAAGTTGCATTACGAAGTTGGGGTGCGCGGACCAGAACGCCTAATCGAAATTGGCTTGCATCTGGAAGCTGACAAAAACACGAACGACGCGTTGCTCGCGTATTTTAATTTGCATAGCGTTGAGATTCACGCCGAGTTGGGCGAGCGGATTGAAATTGAACAGTGGACGAATTCGTGGGCGCGCGTGCATGAGGTTGTCCCGTACGACCAGTTGGATGCGGCGCTGGTGGATGTGCTGGCGAAAAAACTTGCGCGGATGATCACAGTCCTCCAACCACTGCTGGATGCGTTTGAGGAATAAAGTGTGGGGCGATCCAACCTGATCGCCCCACACTTTATTTTTTATCCCATGAAAATTTGCGCGTTGCGGTAGGCGGCAATTTTTTCACTTCGGCAATCGTGAGTTCGCGATTGCCCTCGAACGAATCGTACCAGGCCGCGGCTTCGAGTTGCCCGGCAAGAATCCAAGGACAAAACGCAAAGAGGTAATCGGGCAAGGGTTGCCCATCCGAGAGTTTGCCGGTGAGAAACCAGTTGAATAACGCCACATGATATTGCGCGTGGAGTTTGTCGTCAATCGGCGGAAAGCGATTGTCTTCTGCCGCGCCGTATTTCCAGCCGCCTTCGCCCGCGATAAAGGGCGGGACGAAACCGATTTCTTTTTGGAACACATCGGCAAAGGTGCGATAACCCAAGACCGCGCCATCGTCTTCAGTGTAATTGGGCGGGTGGTTCAAGCCGTACGGGTGCGGCACGAAAAACATGCGTCCGAAAATGCGGTCTCCTTTTTGTGCCTTGATGGCTTGAATCACGGCGCGCACCCATTCTTCGTCCAGGGTTTGCAAGCCGACGTAACCGCCTGCGTTATACACGTCCTTTGCCGCTTGCACAAAATAACTGACCCATTGGTCGCGGTTGACTGGGCGTCCATCCCATTCGGTATCCGTATCCGGCTCGTTGTAAATTTGGAAATACGGTGGCAAGCCAACGTCTTTGAGAATCTGAATGTCGCGATCCCAGGAATAGTATCGTTGATACGCGCGCATGACTTTGCGCCACACCGGGGTAATGCCAGCGGCTTTGAATTGTTCCGCCGCTAGGCGCAATTGGTTTTCATCAGAGTACAAGGCGAGCACCCAGCGCGCTTGCAACCCTTTGAGGCGCGGAATTTGGATTTCGAAATCGCGTGCCGTGTAATAACCCGTTGGCAAAAAGTGGAAACAGCGTCCATTATCATTCGCCGGACGGGGCCAATCACGCAGTGTCAGCGCCGGCAAATCATCGCGCAAGGGCAAGGCGGGCGCGGCGGTTGCCGTAAGCGTTGGCGTGTTCGTTGCGTGGGCAGTCGCCGCTAGGGTCGGTGGGAGCGCGGCTGGGCTTGGGTTAAGCTCCGAGGGAATTGGCGTAACGGTTGGCACTAGCGCGGCAAGGGTGGCGCTCGTCGTCGGTGTGTTTGTGGGCGGAGTGCCGAGCAATCCTTGCACCACTGTTTGCGGCGCACAGGCGAGAACGGTTACTCCAATCAACGTCACGATCACCCCGATAAAATTTTTTCGCATGTTCATAGTTTATTCTTCCTGACTAGATTATAACACAAACAATTGAAAGCAACGCGCGCGTATGTTATAATCACATTATGGAAAACACCTATCTGACTTTACAAAATGTTTTGCTCGCCAAACACATTCTCACACGATACTTGTCGCGCACACCGCTACATCATTATCCAGCCCTCGACAAAATGCTTGGCACGCGACTCCTGATCAAGCATGAAAACTATCAGCCGGTCGGCGCGTTCAAGGTGCGCGGCGGCATCAACCTGCTCGCGCAAATGTCAAACGATGAACGCGCGCGCGGTGTGATCGCCGCATCCACCGGCAACCATGGCCAATCGGTTGCGTATGCCGCGCGCGAGTTTGGCGTCCGCGCGACGATTGTCGTGCCGGAACGCGCCAACCCGCTCAAAGTGGAAGCGATACAAAATCTCGGCGCGACGGTTTTGTTTCACGGTCATGACTTTGACGCGGCGCGTGAACATTGCGAAAAACTCGCGCGCGAGCATAGTCTGCGCTACGTCCACAGCGGCAATGAGCCGTTGCTTATTGCGGGCGTCGCCACCCTCGCGCTCGAAATTTTGGAAGACGCGCCGGATGTGGACGTCTTGATTGTGCCGATTGGCGGTGGCAGTGGCGCGGCGGGTGCGTGTCTCACCGTGAAAACGCTCAACCCGGCGATCCAGGTTATCGGTGTGCAATCCGAAACCGCGCCAGCCGCGTATAAATCGTGGCGCGCCAAAGCGTTGCTCACCGACAAGATGGAAACCTTTGCCGAAGGACTGGCGACGCGCGTGGCGTTTGAAATACCGCAAAAAATGTTATGGGAAAAACTAGACGATTTTATTTTGGTGAGTGACGCTGAGCTTCGACGCGCAATTGTGCTGTACCTTGAAAAAGCGCATACGCTTGCCGAAGCCGCTGGTGCCGCGCCGCTTGCCGCCGCGCTGAAAATCGCCGAGCGCTTGCGCGGCAAAACGACTGCGCTCGTTTTGAGCGGTGGCAACATTACCACGGCGCAACTGCGCGATTGTTTGGCTTAGCCGCATTGATGCAAAACAACGAAATTCATGCCGTAATTAAAATTCTGCGCCGCGTCGTGCGCGCGTGGCGCAGTCCGTATGTCACCGAGTTATCGCAACGCACGCACGATCCCTTTCGTGTGTTGATCTCGACGATGCTCAGTCTTCGCACCAAAGACGCCGTGACCGCGAGCGCCTCGCAAAAATTATTTGCGCTCGCCGCTGACCCCGCGACGATGTTGCATCTCACGCCGCGCCAAATCGAACAAGCGATTTATCCGGTTGGTTTTTATCACACCAAAGCCGAAAATATCTTGCACGTGTGCCATGCGTTGCTCGAACAATACCAGGGCGCGGTGCCGGATGAAATTGACGCGCTCGTGCAATTGCCCGGCGTCGGGCGCAAGACGGCGAACCTGGTGGTCACGCTCGGATTTGGCAAGCCAGGGATTTGCGTGGACACACACGTGCATCGCATCACCAACCGCTGGGGTTATGTGCAAACGAAAACGCCGGAGCAAACCGAGATGGCGTTGCGCGCCCAGTTGCCGCCCGCATACTGGATCGAAATCAACGACGAACTCGTCGCGTTCGGACAAAACCTGTGCCATCCCACTTCGCCGAAATGTTCCATTTGCCCAATCGAAAAATACTGTGACCGCGTGGGCGTAACGCGCAGTCGCTAAAAGAGGAAAAATGCCGAGACCGCAAAAAATTATCGTGGATGTGGAAAACCAGGCAATGCAAATTGTCTGGCCAGACCAGCATGCAAGCATTTACGATTTGACGTATCTGCGCCGCGCGTGTCCGTGCGCCGAATGTCAACCGTGGAAGGAAGGCGTCGGCGAAATCGGCGTCTCGCCGGAAACGGTGCTAAAAGCCGTCGGCGAATTGAACGCTGTCAGCGACGTCGCACCGGTGGGCGGATACGCGATTCAGTTTTTTTGGAAGGACGGACACCAGCACGGTTTGTATGATTGGAACTATTTGCGCGAACTGTGTCCGTGCGATGCGTGTACCGCCACTCGCCGCCAGGGCGCAAAATAATTTGCACAAAATAATTTCGCGCCGCGAGGTTTGGTGTGATTGACCTGACGTCGCAACTCGCACTCTGGATCGAACAACTACGCGCGATCGCGCAAACCGGGTTGGCGTTCAATCCGCCCACGTATGATCGCGAGCGCTACGATGCGCTGATTGATCTGGCTTCGCAGATGGCGGCAACCGTGAACGGCAACGCCGCGTTGAACACCGCGCTTGCTGATGCGTTCGCCGCGCGCTGGCGCAGTGAGATTGTCGCGGGTGTGCCGGGCTATGTCACGCCCAAAGTCGGCGTAGGCGCGGTCGTTTTTAACGCCGCTGATGAGATTTTGCTGATTCAGCGTCCCGAAGGCGGCTGGTTGTTTCCCACCGGCTGGGCGGACATTGGGTACGCGCCCGCGCAAGTCGCCGCGAAAGAAGTGCGCGAAGAAACCGGGATGTTGGTCACGCCGCAAAAAGTGATCGGCATTTACGACAGCGCACAATGGCGCAATGATCTCAACCCGCATTTCTACAGCATCGTGTTTTATTGCCGGCTCGATGGCGGCACGCTCACGCCACATCCCGTCGAAACGCGCGGCGCAGGGTTTTTCGCGCGTGCGGCATTGCCCACGCCCTTGTTTCGCACGACGACGAGCTGGATCGATCACGCGTGGGCGGCGCATCGGGGCGAGATCTGCGACACCTATTTTGATCGCTAGCCCGATTCAGTCCGCAAACCGAAGAATCGAAAATTAACCGTGGCGCGCGCCGCTTGGAGTTTAACGATGAATTTTGTGCAATGGTTTTTCGAATTCCAATATCGTTTCAGCAAGCCACGCTGGGATTCCGGCGTGACGCCACCGGAAGTGGTCGCGTGGATCGCCAGCCAGCCGGCGCGCGGCCGCGCGCTTGATCTGGGTTGTGGTACCGGGACGAATGCGCTCTATCTCGCGCAACACGGCTTTCAGGTTGTCGGCGTAGATTTCGCGGCCAAGGCAATTGCCACGGCGCGCGCCAAAGCCAAGCGCGCGAACATTGCAATTGATTTTCACGTTGCGGATGCGACGCGGCTTGATTTTTTGCACGAGCCATTTCATTTTGTTCTCGACATGGGTTGTTTGCACGGGATCGATCCAAGCGGACGCGCGCGGTACGCGGAACATCTGGCGCGGCTCACGCGCGCGGGTAGTGTATATATGGTGTATGCGTTCAGCCCGCGTCCGTCAAGTGAACCCGCGCCTCGTTTTGCGTTGCGGAATGTGGGCATTCCGCCGGACGAGATGCAAAAACTCTTTGCGTCCAATTTCGCGCTGGAAAAAATTGAACACGGCGACGATCGCGGTGATCGCGCAAGTGCGTGGTACTGGTTCAAACGACACTAGCCAGAATTTAGAAAATTGCGGAGGATCACATGGACTTGGGTTTGAAGGACAAGGTTGCACTCGTTGCGGGCGCGAGCAAAGGTTTGGGCAAAGCAGTGGCGCTTGGCTTGGCACACGAAGGCGCGCGGGTCGTAATTTTTTCGCGCGATCAAACGCGAATTGAGAACACGGCAGAGGAGATTCGCCGCGCAACCGGTGCGCAAGTGTTAGCGATCACGGCAGATGTTACCCGCGCGGCGGATATTCAGCGCGCAGTCGCAGAGACAGTGAAAACATTTGGCACGCTTCACATTCTTGTGACGAACGCGGGCGGACCGCCGCCCGGCGCGTTTGTGTCGCTGACGGACGAGCAATGGCAAAGCGCGATCACCCTGACGTTGTTGAGCGCGGTGCGTTTATCGCAAGCGGCAATCCCGTTTATGCAAAAACAACACTGGGGGCGTATCGTTCACCTGGGATCGTATTCCGTCAAGCACCCCGTCGAAAACCTGATGCTCTCCAATTCAATTCGTTCAGCCGTGGCGGGCTTGGGCAAAACGCAAGCCATGGAATTGGCGAAAGACAACATTCTTGTGAACAACGTAATGCCCGGTTGGACCGAGACCGAGCGCGTAGAGCAACTGATGAGCGACCGCGCTAAACGCAGTCAACGCACGCCGCAAGATGAAACGGCCGCAATTACCAAAGAAATTCCGCTGGGGCGCATGGGCACGCCGGAAGAGTTTGCAAACGTGGTGGTCTTTTTGGCATCGGAACGCGCGTCGTATGTGAGTGGCATTTACTTGCAAGTGGATGGCGGCGCAACGCGCGCGCCGTTCTAGATTTCTAGTTTGGCTGAAAAAAAACGACGCGGACAGGTGTGGATGTACCTGTCCGCGTCGTTTTTTATTGCAATCAATTTGCGAACGATCTGTGGTGGTGCAATTTTATGCTTGTTTTCTGGGACGATATTGGATCGCTTCGGCGAGGTGCGGCGTTTCAATTTTGTCACTGCCCGCCAAGTCGGCAATGGTGCGTGCCAATTTCAAAATGCGATGGTACGCGCGCGCGCTCATTTGCATTTGTTGCATTGCCGCGCGCAATAGATTTTTGCCCGCGTCGTCGAGTACGCAATATTGGCGGACTTGAGCTGGTCCCATATCGCCGTTGCATTGCAATGTCGTTCCGCCGAAGCGGTGGCGTTGACGCGCGCGCGCCGTCTCAACGCGCGCGCGAATGGTTTCGGATTTTTCGCCGAGCCGGTCACCCGATAACTTTTCATAATCCACGCGCGGGACTTGGATGTGAATGTCAATGCGATCCAGCAATGGCCCGCTGATTCGTTTTTGATAGCGCAGGACATTCGTCAATGAGCAAGTACATTCCTTGACCGGGTCGCCGTAATAACCGCACGGACACGGGTTCATCGAAGCGATGAGCATAAAGTTGGCGGGAAAGGTAAGCGAACCTTGGGCGCGGCTAATCGTTACAATTTTATCTTCGAGCGGTTGGCGCATGACCTCCAATGCGCGCGAGTCAAACTCGGGTAGTTCATCGAGAAAGAGTACGCCCCGATGCGCGAGCGAGATTTCGCCGGGGTGAGGCCAGCGCCCGCCGCCGACCAAGCCCGCGTGCGAAATGGTGTGGTGCGGCGCGCGAAATGGGCGATGCCGGATCAAGGGCGAATCGGCGGGCAACATATCGTTCACCGAATAAATGCGCGTGACTTCGAGGGCTTCTTCCAAAACCAGGTTGGGCAAGATCGAAGGGAACGAACGCGCGAGCAAGGTCTTGCCTGCGCCGGGCGGCCCAACCATGATTAGATTGTGTTGTCCCGCCGCCGCAACTTCGAGCGCGCGTTTGACGTGTTCCTGTCCGCGTACTTCGGCGAAATCGGTGGCGTAGCTTGGCGCGGTCTCGGGTGTGAAATCGTGAAGGGCTTGATAGGGTGCGATGGGTTGCATGCCTTGCAAGTGCATGACGAGTGCGAACAAGGTTTCGATGGGGTAGACTTTGAGGTCGGGGACGAGTGCGGCTTCGGGCGCATCTGCGGCAGGCACAAACAAGGTATCGAATCCGCGTTCGCGTGCCATTGCCGCCATCGGTAACACGCCGTTCGTGTGACGCACTACACCATCGAGTGACATTTCGCCGATGATGAGCGCGCGTGATAAATCCACATCGAGTTGTTCAGCCGCCATGAGCAAGCCAACGGCGATGGGGAGATCGTACGCGGGCCCTTCTTTGCGCAGGTCTGCGGGTGCGAGGTTCACGGTAATTTTTTTTATTGGGTACGCAAAGCCGGAATTTTTGATCGCGGCGCGTACCCGTTCGCGTGATTCCTGTACTGCGGCGTCGGGCAAGCCGACAATGATAAAGCTGACCTGACCGCCGGAAATGTCTACTTCGACATTGACGAGTGCGCCATCCAGACCGACGACCGCGCAACTATTGACCTTGGCAAGCATCGGTGAACTCCAATGTTAAATTTTTCGATCACCCGGGTCAAAGTAAATTGGCGCGATTTTAGCATGGCGCATCCGATCCGTCAAATAGTCTGGCCGGTAGGAGGGCGCGTCCTAGTTTTGGATCGTTTCAGAGTTTAACTCAAAGATGAAAACTCGGTGAACCGCGTTGCGCGAAGCGAATCGGCTGGAGCCGATTTTTCACATTCCTGAGACGCCGAATTTGATTTGGCGTTTCGCTAGCAAACTGATTTTTGCGTTCTGACTGGAAAGCGCTACAATTGCATTGTGATAACAGCATCGTCCGGTGACCGAACTTGTCGCCGTGACATCGGTGCCTTGCGTCAAGCAGTGTGTGAATCTCGGCGCGTGGTGGATCGGGATTGCGGTTGGTTCACCCAATCCCCGATGCTGTCGAATGATCGAGATTAGCGCAAATTGCTCAGAGGAGAGTCTGGATGAAACGTTTGGTCATCCCGATTGGAATGTTTGTTTCGATTGCCTTGATTGTCTTGGCTGGTTTTCTTGGTTACCTAAGCACTAACACTTTGGTTGCTTTTCCCGTGGCGTTACCCGTGATGCAACAAGTGACGCCGACAGTTCAAGTGCGAACAACCACCGTGACGCGCGGCGACGTGCGCCAGGTATTGACCGTGCCTGGCGCTGTTGTTCCCGCCAACACACAACAACTCGCCTTCTCCGCTGGTGGTAATCTGGTCGCATTGAACGTGAGTGTCGGCGATGAGGTGACTCAAGGCAAGGTTCTTGCCGTCCTTGACCAAGCGCCGCTAAAACTAGCGTTGGCGCAAGCGCAACTCACCGATCAAATTAAACTCAACGCGCTCAACACACTCAAGGCAACGAGCGCTTCCAATTCGACGGATGTCAAGCAAGCTGAAATTGATTTGCAATCTGCTGATTTGGCTTTGAAGCAAGCGCAAGCCGATTTAACCGGCGCGGTCATGCTCGCGCCTTTGAGTGGTCGCATATTAACTGTCAGTGGCGTTCTTGGCAATGTGCTTGCGGCGAATACGACCGTGATCGAGATGGCGGACCTTGGGCGGCTAGAAATTCAAACCAGCATTGGTCAGCAAGATGTGGTTTCGGTTCAAGCGGGGCAACCGGCGAGCATTACGTTTGATGCGCGCCCCGGCGAAACATTTACCGGCAAATTGCGGAGCGTCATTCCGACTAAAGCCAGCACGTCGGGCGCGGTGACGTATACCGCCTATGTTTCAGTTGATCAAGCGCCGCTCGGTTTGTTGCCAGGCATGACGGCGGATGCCGATGTCATTATCGCGGAACGTAAGAATGTGCTGACGTTGCCGCGGCGTTCGATTCGCGCTACGGCTAATGCGACGATCAATCTGTCGGTCATGCAAAATGGACGCACCGCCAGTCGGAACGTCAAGATTGGCTTGGTCGGCGATCTCAATGTCGAAATTCTTTCGGGCTTGCAAGAAGGCGATCAGGTTGTAGCGACACAATGAGCGATGTGATTATCGAAACCCAGGAATTAGCCAAAGCCTATCCCAAGCGATCGTCGCAAGCCTTTGCGTTACGGCGCGCGACGTTCACCATTCAGCGCGGTGAATTTGTCGCGATTATGGGACCCTCCGGTTCGGGCAAATCAACTTTGCTGTATGTGCTTGGTTGTCTCATTCATCCCACTGGTGGCATCTATCGTCTGGAAGGGCGCGACATGACGCAATTGAACGAGAATGAGCGCGCCCAAGTCCGCAGTCAGCACATTGGCTTTGTGTTTCAATCGTTTCAGTTGCTTCCTGGGATCAGCGCACTGCGGAATGTGGAACTGCCTTCGCTCTACCACAAACAATCGCGGCGCGAACGCCGCCAACGTGCGCGACAATTGTTGGAACGCGTTGGCTTGGCAGAGCGTTTGGATTATCGTCCCCCGGAGCTTTCGGGCGGTGAGGCGCAACGGGTTGCCATTGCGCGCGCGTTGATGAATGATCCTAATTTGATTTTGGCAGACGAACCGACCGGTAACTTGGATAGCGTCAATGGTCAAGCCGTGCTGGCATTGCTCAATGAATTGCATCGCGAAGGACGAACGATCCTGATGGTCACGCACGACGGCGAACTTGCCAAACAGAATGCTGGGCGCATTCTGCGGATTCGCGATGGCGTGTTGGTGGAGCAATAGCCATGCACATATTCGATAGTCTGCAAACGGCGCTGGAAAGCCTAGCCAACAATAAACTCCGATCGTTTCTCACTGCGCTTGGTATTATTATCGGTGTGGCATCGGTCATTGTGATGGTTGCGCTAGGCACGGGCGCGCAAGAAGCCGTGCAAAGTCGTTTTCGCGGTTTGGGCTCAACCGATCTGACGATCTCGTCCCGCCGCCAGCCCGGGTTTGGCAATCAAGCCGCCTTGACCAAAGCGATTACGTACGAAGAAACCCTGGGGCTCAAAGATTTGCCTGCGATTGTTGCTGTGCAAGCAAGTCTAAGCGGCACGGGAACGGTTGTGCGCGGGACCGGGAGTTTGAGTGACACGACGCTTCAGGGTGTTGGCGCCGATTGGATCACGACCCAAAATCCAGGTTATGTGGCGCGCGGCGAATTCTTTACCGCGTACGATGTGGAAGACAAGTCGCGTGTTGCCATTATTGGTCAAACCGTTGCCCTGCAATTATTCCCGGACGATGACCCGGTCGGTCAAGAAATTCGCATCAACCGGTTGCGTTTCCAAGTGATCGGTTTGATCAAAGAACTCGATCGCCCCGATCCACGCGTCGATCCAAACAACACGGTGGTCTTGCCGATTGCGACTGCCGTGAGCGACATCTTTGGTCGCGAGCGGTCGGTATCGGTGCGTGTGCGCGTGCAAAATGAAAGTGATATTGCCGCCGCGACAACGGCGATTGTAAATTATTTTCGACAGGTGCATAACACGCCGGATAATCAGCAAGAAGATGTCCAAGTCACCAGTTTGAATCAGATCACGCAAGCGCAATCGGAATCGGCGCAAACATTTTCATTGCTCGTCATCGGCATGGCGGTGGTCTCGCTGATTGTGGGCGGTATTGGAATTATGAATGTCATGATGGTCTCGGTGACGGAACGCACCCGTGAGATTGGCGTGCGGCTAGCCGTTGGCGCGCGGCAATGGGATATCATCCAGCAATTTTTGATCGAAGCCGTCGCGCTCAGTTTGAGCGGTGGCGTGCTGGGTGTTGCCGTTGGCATTCTCACGATTCCGCTCTTGACCAAGTACCGCTCTGACCTTGCCGCGACGCTGACTTGGCAGAGCATCGTGCAAGCCTTTGGCGTTGCGCTCATCGTCGGCGTCGTGTTCGGCTTGTATCCCGCCATTCGCGCTTCGCGGCTTGATCCAATGGAAGCGTTGCGGTACGAATAAATGAAACGTCGAGGTGTAACATGTTACGTTTCTACCGGGGGATGAAATGAAACGCAAGCGGTTAGTCATGATCGGCATTGTCTTTGTTCAACTTTTGTTAATGGGCTCGGCGTTTGTCGGTGGACGAATGTTGGGCGAGCAGAACCGCCGCACGAATCGCCCGGCGGGTTCACTGCAACTGCCATCGCAGTTGCCTAAAGATCCAGCGGCAGGCACGGGGTCAGTGCAACAAATCCAAGATAATTTAATTACCCTGAGTGGTCGAGGTTCTGGCGGACCGGGTGGCGGACAGTCTGCCAGTAGCCAAACCGAAGTTGCCGTTACGGCGGATACCAAGTTTTACAAAAACACGGCGACGGCGCAACCTGGGAATCAAGGCGGTGGCCAAACTCAAGTCCAAGTTTCAGACGCGGCGCTTACGGACATTAAAATCGGAAACACTGTGATGGTCTGGGGCGCCAAGAACGGTCAACGCATCACCGCCCAAGTGATTTATATCCAAACGGCTGGACGCTAAATTCTAAAGGGAATTCGGAGAGTCGTAATAAGGAGAAGCTCGGCATGTCGATCCGGCGCGCATTATTGGAATCGCCTCACGTACCCCAAATTCTTTCAACTCGATTTTGCTTCACCCCTAGTCAAGTTGGTTTAGCTAGTTTAGCGGGGATGATTTTGATTGCACTAACTGCAATGCTAATGGCTTGTTCACCCGCCAATCCGCCCGCAATGCCCACCCTGGCGCAACCTGGCTCTGCCAATCCGCGCGCCCCGGTTCCAACGACAACTCACACCCCTGCGCTTACTTTAGCCGCAACGCCATCGCCCAGCCCAACGTTAGGCGCGATCGTTCTGCCGACTCCGCCCGCTAAGGGAATCTCGCTTGCGCTCCCGCCAGACGCAACGCAAACTGGTTGGGTAGGAAGTAATGCCGCTAGCTCTTTCACGCCGGATAACAACTTGGCGGTGGGGATGCGCCAAGGTCAAGCGTTCACAAGCATCGTCCAGTTTGATCTCACGCGTCTCGCGCCGGGAACTCCAATACTATTTGCCGCACTCGAGTTGAGCGGACGCAATGCCAACAACCTGGGCTCAGCAGGAACGTGGCGTCTCGATGTTTTGGATACGAAAACATCCGAGTGGGCAGGTGCGAATTACGATACCGTTTGGCGCGCGCCCGCTTTGTTCACGCTTGGATCGCCTTTACGCGCCAGCGAACTTGGCGCGGGCGAGAAAAAACGCTTTCTGTTTTCGACCCAGCAATTAGGATTGCTCCAAAAGCAAATCGACCGTGGAAGCATTGCGATTCGATTGAGTGGTCCAAC
Organism: Chloroflexota bacterium; assembly: GCA_037440365.1. Classification (GTDB taxonomy): domain Bacteria; phylum Chloroflexota; class Anaerolineae; order UBA4142; family UBA4142; genus JBBIUF01. The sequence goes on along the minus strand of JBBIUF010000037.1, from coordinate 6,791 downwards.
TGAAGGAAGCGACAATCAATTCATTTGGGAGGCCAGCCCTGGGGTTAGGCAACCCACGCTGTATCTAGTTGCCATCCCAGCTTCTTTCACGGTGATCACAGCCACGTCCACTCCCGGCGATGTATTTGCGGCGGCAACCCAGGTTATCGCGCAAACATTACAAGCACGCCAATACGGAACCCCGACCCCGCTCGCGCGTTCAATGGTAACGGCAACGCCTTTGCCCTATGTCGTTTATACCGTCGCGCCAACTGCCGTAAATCCCACCGAGGCATTTGCCACCGCGGTGTATGCAACGGCTGTAGCCGTGACAACCGGCACCGCCACACCTAATCCACGTAACTGGATTACCGCCACGCCGCTTCCCCTGGCAATTCCGGTATCGAGTCTCACACCAGTGCCAACGATAACTCCCACGCTTGCTCCATTATGGCCGCCCGATTTGGCGAGAAAGCCAATGCCCGCGGCGTTATATAACAAGCTCACTTTTCTCAGCGGTTCGCGTGACAACCCGACGGCGTGGATCATGGATCCCGATGGCTCACACTTGGCTCAATTGACGGATCGCATTTATTATGACATTGCCGCCGCGCGCGACATGATTTCGCCTGATGGAACTTGGTTGCTGTATAACGCGCCGGATACGTCTGCGCGTCAAATTGTCCAAATCTGGCGCGTCAATTTGAAATCCCCGGCGACGCCACCCGAGCAAGTTACGTTTCATAACTCGGGTTTGGCGTTTGCTCCGGCGTGGTCGCCTGACGGAACCAAAATTTTGTATACCAGCACCAAGGGCGGCAGGGAGCAAGAGATTTTTCTATACGATTTTAACAACCCGCGCACCTGGCCCCGGGTGTCGTTTAGTCAAGACCAGTATCTTTGGAATCAATATCCTACGTGGTCACCGGACGGCAAGCAGATTGTATTTTCCTCAGACCGCGGACACCAATCGCTGTTTACCGAAATCTGGGTGATGAATGCGGATGGATCGGGCGCGAAAAAATTAGGGGATGGCACTCGCGATGCGTGGGCTCCGGTCTGGATCAAATGGTCCAAGTAGAACAAACGTGATTCAAGTGATAGCCCCTTGACGATTCAAACAAATTTTTCTATACCCGCTTTCAACCTGCCATAGGTTTCTCGTGATGATTGCGAGGAAGGCTTGTTTGACGATCTGCCAGTTACTCCGCCACGCCTGATTCGCGCATTCAGGTTGCGGCGTTTTTCTTTTTACGCCGAATCAATCACGTGTGGCGGGTCGCGTCCACCCCTTGACCGTTTCCCGAAAGTGACTATAGTCGAAAGCAAAATTGCCAATGGAGTTGATCATCACTATGAAAAGCGTAACGGCATTTTTGCGGGCGGCGGAAAGTATCGTGTTGACCTTGATCGCGGTTGTGCTTGTGATCCTCGCGGTGTTGCTCTTGTTCTCCAGTGTGACCGGCATGGTTATGGATGTCGGCGCGGGCACGCTGGCAGATACTGGCATCGAAGTGCTCAACAGTATTTTGTTGGTGATGATGATTATGGAGATCGTCTATACCGTGACCAAGTCGCTCGAGTCACACACCTTGGTGGCGGAACCATTCCTGATCATCGGCGCGATTGCCGCCATCCGGCGGATGCTTGTGATTACGGCAGAAAGCACGCGGCTCGAATTGACGAATCCCGAAGCCTTTCGCTCGTTGCTCATCGAATTAGGATTATTAGCTGGGATCGTCATCGCGATGGCGGTTTCGATCTGGATTTTGCGGCGCAGTAATATGGGCAAATCAATCGAAGAATAAGCGGTCGTGTGTCTGGCTCGTTGATTCGCGGCTAAAATCCCATTCGTTTCTCGTGATGATTGTGAGGAACGCCAATCAGGCGTTGAATCATTTTTGCCATACCTGAGTGCGCTCTTCGGGTATGGCATTTTGTTTCACTCATTTTTGATATCTACGTTGGCACATACCTGGTGCCGACGATATTCCAATGCAGAACGGCGCGCCGACTATTTGTTCCCCCGATCCCCAGACCAAGCAATGTGGATAGATCTAACGTATCTCCACACAAGAACAATGTGAGTTGGGCGTACTATCTCAGCGAAGGCAATGAGCCGGATTGTGCTGATGATGCGATGCTTTGCCAAACCAAAAAGCAAAACGCAAACGCCCGCCAAGATTAGCGATGGTCAAGCCTATGTCACCTCGCTGATCAACGCGGTGATGCAAGGGCCCGACTGGAACTCGACCGCGATCTTTTTGTCCTGGGATGACTGGGGCGGATTTTACGATCATGTCCTGCCACCCAAGGCGGATGAGATCGGGTACGGTTTGCGCGTGCCAGGTCTGGTGATCAGCCCATACGCTAAAAGCAGACACACTCTATTTTCAAAATGGATTTCGACCGATTGTCTTTTTAACCGCATAAGAGTACAATGGACGCGCTTTGGGACAGGCCTAGTCGTTTTCACGAGGCATGCCGCAGGGAATCGTATGCCAAAACAATATGCTCATCTATTTCATAGTTTGCGATTTAAAACAACGCTGGCTGTAACCAGTACGTTGATCGTCTTACTCGGCGCGGCTTTGGTATTGTGGTACGCGCGACACCGTGAACAAGAAATCCACAGCGTGCAAGACCAAGCGGCGTTGACCAGCGATGTGATCGAGGCTTCGCTGGCCAATGGGTTGGCGACGCAAGACCTGGGAAATGTGCAAAGCATTATCAATCACGTGGGTCACCAGCCAGGGATTCAAGCGCTCTACCTCCTCGACGCGAACAACCAGATTCGTTTCTCTGCGCTTCCTGCCAATAATAATCTCGTTGCCGAGCCCGGTGATCCAATTCAATTGTGTGCGACGCCCGGCCATGCGTCGCAATCGCAGGCGAGCATATACACCAATTCGGCGGGCGAGCAAATTTTGCGTTACTGCCGACCACTGGTCAATCAAACTCAATGTGAGTCTTGCCACAACCCGCTCCAGCCCGTCTTGGGCACACTGATCTCGGATTATTCCCTCGCCAAGACGACTGAATTCCTCAATGCAGATTTGCGGGATATTCTTGGGATCGGGCTTGGCACGCTAGTGGCGTGTATCGTTGCCGTGCATTTATTGTTGAACCATTTTGCGTTTGATAAGCTTGCCAATTTTACAGCGATTCTAAATCGCTTTGGGCAAGGCGCATGGGCGTTGCGTTTGCCCGTCCAAGGCAAAGATGAAATCGATCAACTCGCCAGTTCGTTCAATCAGATGGCGGATGGACTCCAAACCCGCGATAAGGAAAACGCGCGGCTCTATCGGGAACTACAAGAAAAGGAAGCGGCGCGCACGCAACTCTTGCAACAAATCATCGCGAACCAGGAAGAAGACCGCAAACGCTTGTCGCGTGGCTTGCACGACGATTTCTCGCAATCGCTCACCGCGTTAAGCATGACGATGCAAACCGCGTTGCAAGCCATTCCGCCGAGTATGCCTTCCTTGCGCGCCCAACTCGAACAATTGCAAACGTTGACCGTTGATACGCTTGCCGAAGCCAGCCGCTGGATTCAGGATTTGCGCCCGCGCTTGTTGGACGATATGGGTCTCGAGCCCGCCATTCGTTTGTACGCTGAATCGCGTTTGGAATTGAGCGATACTATTCTAAAGATCGAGGCGCATGGATTAACGGAACGGTTGCCCACCGAAATCGAAACGACGCTCTTTCGCATCATTCAGGAAGCGGTGTCGAACATCGCCAAGTACGCGCACGCGCGCCATACCAACATCAGTATTGACCTGTACGAAAACGGCAAGATCGTTGTGCGCATTGAAGATGACGGCGTCGGGTTTATCCCAGGCAAATATCTGCACTCGACCGACGGGATGCGCGGCGTTGGTCTCTTGAGTATGCGCGAACGAGTTTCGCTTCTCGGCGGCACAGTGATGATTGATTCTACTCCGGGGCGCGGCACGATCGTGCGCGCAGAGGTTCCATGGAAGACCCACTCAAACCCATCCGCGTCTTGATTGCGGACGATCACACGCTCGTTCGTCAAGGCATCTGCATGTTGATCGAAGCCCAGCCCGATTTGCAAGTGGTGGGCGAAGCCAGCAATGGCAACGAGGCAGTTCGGCTCGCGCATGAACTCGCGCCCGACTTGGTGGTGATGGATATTGCCATGCCGGATCTGGATGGCTTGGAAGCGACGCGCGCGATCAAACGCGATCAACCGGACGTAAAAATCCTCGTGGTAACGATGCACGAAGGCGAAGATTATTTTTTCAAAATTCTCGCGGCAGGCGCATCGGGTTATGTGCTCAAACGCGCGGCATCGAGCGATTTGATTACCGCTGTTCGCGCGGTCGCACGCGGCGAAGTTTTCCTCTATCCTGCCGTCGCCAAAAAACTCGTCGCCGATTATCTGAATCGCGTTCACTCCGACGATCACGGCGCGCGCGCCACGTTGGATGGCATTACCGCGCGCGAACGCGAAGTGCTGACGCTGGTCGCCGAAGGATTATCCAATCGAGAAATCTCCGAGCGGTTGACCGTGAGTCTCAGTACCGTGCAAACGCATTACGCGCATATTGTCGAAAAACTCAATCTCCATAATCGGACTGAATTGGTCAAATACGCTATTCGGCACGGACTGATTCAAGCCACCGACTAGCCAGACCCTCGCGGTTCAAGAAACCGTGAGGGTTGTTTCAAATATCGTGCGGGACGTGATACAGATCTAGTGTCCCACACGATTGCCCCGCGTTTCCCCCTGTGGTATTTTGTTAATAGTTTGTTAAACCCCTTGCGTGCTCCTTTTGTATTCCCTTTTAGGATAAACTCAATGGATGCGTCAAAATATCGCGTTGCGCTAACCAATTTAGATTTCTACGCGCGTAATATTCCCTGTCAGCAAGCGTGCCCCGTGCATACCGACGCGCGCGGATATGTGACCGCCATCGCGCAAGGCGATTATGAACGCGCCTACCTCATCGCGCGCGCGCCCAATCCATTTGCGAGCGTGTGTGGTCGCGTATGCAACGCGCCCTGCGAAGCCGCGTGTCGGCGGGGTCAAGTTGAGCCTGGCAAGCCGGTCAACATTCGCGCGCTCAAACGCTTTGTGAATGATCAATTCGGTATCTTTGATCCAAACGAAAAAAACCTAGAGCGCTCGCCCTTTCGCGCGTATCATCCCCGGTCAGACAATTTCGATCTGGAAAATTCCGCGCTCCAACATACCGTCGCCGCGTTGAAAGCACGCGCCAAACCGAAATCAGGTAAGCGCGTTGCAGTGATTGGTGCGGGACCGGCGGGGTTGACCGCCGCGCACGACCTGGCTTTGCTGGGTCACAGCGTCACCGTGTTTGAAGCGGCGAGTGTAGCGGGTGGAATGTTGGTGCTGGGTGTACCGGAATATCGTTTGCCGCGCGCGCTCGTCGAAATGGAAATTGACGCGATTCTATCGCTCGGCGTCGAATTAAAGTTGAACCACGCGCTCGGGCGCGATTTTCAAATTGCCGATTTGCGCCGCGAGTTCGACGCGATCTTTATCGGCATTGGCACGTATCGCAGTCGCAAATTGAATGTCGAAGGCGAACAATTCGACGGCGTTCTGCGCGCGATTGATTTTTTGATCAACGTCAACCTGGGTGGCTATAACGTCGATCTGGGCAAGCGCGTCCTGGTGATCGGCGGTGGCAACGTGGCGATGGACGTGGCGCGCACGGCGGCGCGCACCGGCGCGGCGGAAGGCGGCAGTGATGTCGAGACGGCGCTCGAAGTGGCGCGCGCGGCAGTGCGCGTGGGCGCGACGAAAGAAGTGGTTTGTCTCGTCGTCGAAGATCGCAACGAAATGCTCGCTGATCCGTACGAAGTGGCGGAAGCGGAAGAAGAAGGCGTGGTCATTCACAACCATTTTGCGCCGGCGCGGATTCTGGGGCAAAATGGCAAAGCGATCGGAGTTGAGACGCTGAGCGTCGAGCGCGCGTTTGATGAACAGAAACGGTTCAATCCCAAATTGATTCAGAACACGCAACGTGTGTGGCAAGCTGACAGCGTGATTATTTCGATTGGTCAGACGGGCGACCTGGATTGGATCAAGCCGGAGGACGGTCTCACCGTGCGCCGCAACGGCACGCTCGAAACAAATCAAGCTTTGATGACGACGACGCCGGGTATTTTTGCGGGCGGGGATGTAGCGTTTGGTCCGCGCCTCATCATTGACGCGGTTGCCAATGGTCAGCGCGCGGCGCGCGGTATGGATGCGTATTTGCGCGGCAATGCGTCCGCGCTCAAACGCACCGCCACGTTTGTGCCCATCCCGTTGCTTGATTACAAAACGCGGGGACCCGTGCCGGGTTATTTGGGCATGCCGTATACGCGCCCGCCCATCACGGCAATTGATCGCCGCATCGGGATCAACCAGGTCGAAGAAGGGTACACGCAAGCGACGGCGCGCGAGCAAGGCGCGCGTTGTTTGAAATGCTCGATCAATACAATTTTTGACGGCACGAAATGTATCTTGTGCAACGGTTGTGTGGATGTCTGTCCATACGATTGCTTAAAGCTGGTGCGCGTGGATGACATTGAAATGGACGGCGCGCTGTCTGCCCCGGTGGGCGCGCAAAGTGTCATGTTGTTCAACCCGGATCACTGTGTGCGATGCGCGTTATGCGCCGAGCGTTGCCCGACCGGCGCAATCACAATGGAAGATTTCCGTTTCAAAGAAAGTGTTCAGTAATCAGGATTCAGTAATCAGACTGAACACTGAATACTGATTACTACGAGGATTTTATGGCTTCATTCACCGACAGTGTAACGCGCTCTCG
>JBBIUF010000036.1:26037-36802 GCA_037440365.1 Chloroflexota bacterium | reverse complement strand
TTCAGCATACACTGTCCCTGTCTGATTTGCATCTCTCTCCCGGATGATTTGCCATCACCCAACTGGGTGATTTTCCGAATCGGGCGCAAAAAAAATGCCAGCCCGAAGATTTGGACTGGCAGAGACGTGACTGGCGAGAAAACTAGATGTCGGTCGATGGATCAAAAGTCTGTGGCGTTGTCTTGTCAATTCTCACTTCGCGCACATACGCGCTACCATCGCGTTCTTCCAACACATTCCACGAAATTCCCACCTCGATGTCGAGTTCGCGCAGGGTCGGAATTTGGCTGACGTGAAATTCCAGATAATAATGCTCGCGATTTCGGCTCAAGTTGGTGTACCCGCGCTTTTCGAAAATACGCTTGACCGGTTGAATATCCGCGCCGAATACTTTGGCGGATTTGATAAAGAAATCCTTTTCCGAAAAATGTCCGGTCACTGGAATTTTCCCTTGCGTATTTTGTTGATAGATTTGCCCGGTGTGTTTGTTTTCAAGTGAGCAGTAATGGACCCCGATTTTCATTTGTTCTTGTTGGGCAAATTCGATCAACTCTAAACATTCCATTTCGCTTCCCGAAATCGGCAGGCCACCCGCGTACCAGTAATTGTAGAGCACGCGCTCGGGGCGTTTCTTGATTTTGAAACCGCGTTCGCGGAATGCTTCCGCGTTACCAAGCGGAAAGCACAATTCGAGCAGATTGATGCTGGCAATATCCAGCCGATTCAATGCCGTCAACAGGTTTCGCATCATCTCTTGCGTGCCGGGCAACACCGGCATCTCGACCATCACATTCGGAATGGATTGTTTCGCGAGCGCGAGCCCATCCAAGGTATGTTGCCGCGCAATTTCGGAATCGAATGCGCGAATGCTAAACCGAATTTCGTCGAGGTGTGTTTCGCCAAGTGCCTTTAGCATTTCTTCGTCGATGTGATCACCGGAAGTATACAACCGCGTATACGCTTGCGGAAATTTTTCGTCGGCGCAACGAAAGAAAGCAATTGTTTCCGGTTTGAACAAAAGCGGCTCGCCGCCCGTTAACGCAATATGGTCGAGTTGCATTCCTTGCGCGTGGATGTCATTCAACTCACGCACTAGATCGCGTTTTGTTTGGGTATAGTGCTCATAGTCTTCTTGGTTGGGATTGAAGCAATAAAAACAATCGCGATGACATTTGAGCGAGATGAAAAATGTCGCACTGCCTACGCCAGTCCGGCACGCCTCGCACGCCGACGAAAAGCGATTGAGATAAACGCTCTTGGCATCGTTGCGAACAACCGCGCCGGCTTGTCCCAGTTTTTCGATTTTTTCGCGCGCTGGGTCGGTATAATCTACATCGGCAATTGTCGCTCCCAGCCCGCGCACCCGCGCCATAAAGTCATCTTGAATGCGCTGATAAATGCCCGCGTATGAGCGAAATTGCGGATTCTTGAGCGCGGCGATATTGCCGTTGTTTAATTCGATCTTCATTTGATTATTGCACCTAGCGATTTATTCAATAATTTTTCCTGGATAAAAGTGACAATGCCCTTGGCGTCATCGAGATCATAGTGCGGCAGGTTGAGCGCAACCGGATGATCGGACACGATGGCAACCAACTCTTCGGTGCGCGCGACCATTTCCGTTCCATGCGCCAGACGCGACACGTAAATCTTGGGCGCGCTCTCGCGTTTGAATCCTTCGGTCAAGATCAGATCAACGTCATTGATCTTGCTCGCGATTTCATCCAGCGTCAGTTCGCGCTCCACACGCTCAAAGCGCGCCCACTCGACGGGGGACGAAACCACGACGACATTTGCGCCGACCTCGGCAAACCGCCACGAGTCTTTGCCAGAGCCATCAATTGGTGTGGTATGCGCGTGATGTTTGACGACGGCAATTCGATAACCGCGCCGTTTCAATTCTGGCAAGAGTTTTTCAATGAGAATAGTCTTGCCCACACCCGATTTGCCAACGAATGAAATGATCGGCGTCATAGTTCTGCCGACATCATGCTCACGAGCGCATTCACCGGTTCATAGTACGCGTGACTGGCGCACGCGCGGCAAAGTGTTTCGCCGTTCCGCATGATTTCGCGTCCGTCGTTAATGCCCTCGCCGCACAGTGCGCATTCGACGCGGCGCAAGGGATGACCAGGCTGGTCGAATTCCGAGATCGCGACGCGCACCCACTCGACGTTGAATAATTCGGCGTCGGGCATGGCTTGATAAGCCGCGAGTTGCGCCGCGCCTTTGGGTAAGCCTTTGGGCGCATACGTCCACGCGCGTTCGCGCGCCGAGTCGAGCGCGATCACGCGCACGGCGCGCTCGGTCAGCGTGTCCAGGAACGTTGCCGCCATTTTGCCATAATCAACGTACTTGAGCGTGCGTTTGCCCAAACTGCACTTGGCAACCGATGCGACCGCGTCCGCCGCGCAACGATCAATTTCGACAAATACGATCAGGCGTTTGAGATTGCGTTCCGGGTCGATCTCCAGTTCGCTCAATCCGCGTTGTGCCATTCGCACACCCAGCACTTGACCGGCGCAAATGTGACCATGTTGCGCAACAGCTTGATCTAACAACGTTTGAAAATCTCGCATCACAAACACTCCTTAAAAAATAACCCGTCTCGTGAAGGAGACAGGTTATCGCCGAACGCATAGCAAGCATTCACAACGATTCTCCTTTCCTAACACGAGGAGGCACAGGCGTTTCCACCGATACCCACTAATCAGCTTGATGATTCATCATTCAAGCTGATTCCCTGAGATATGCTCAGGGTCCGGCTTGCCAATCCATGGCGTTTGGCTTTAGGCTTGCAAGCTCGGAGAAATCGCAAGTATGTGGTTAATTCAAATCCAATATTTTGCTTTTAGAATACACCCCGCCGGACTGATTTGCATCATTCCACTGATGGATTGCGCCTCACCCGGTTGGGTGATCTTCAACCATTGATGCCGGCGATACGCTTTACGCGATTGGCATCGCCAATTCAAGCAACGCCGCCAGTTCGATCAAACTGCCGCGCGCGACTAGTGCTATCCCGCGATAAAAATCAGTCCACGCGTTTTTCTCGACCAATCGAGTCCATGGAATCGCCCATTGGAGTGGATGTTCGGCAAGAAATTGTTTTTGCGCTTGAAGCAATTCATCGAAGCGTTTGTGATCATTGGCTTCGAGCGCTTGCAAGCCAAGTTTGGCTAGATGCGCGATGAACTCGAATTCTAGTCCGATATGATCGTCTGGCTCTTTGTGTAGATTGACGAGTTCCAAACCATAGCGCGCATACCAATCGCGCACTTGAAGGGTTTGCTCTTGAAACACAAGTCGTTCTTCGCACAAGCCCACGGATTCCCACGGCGGCGCTAACAATTTACCTGGTCCGATGAACAATCGCGTATTGTCAATCCGCAAATTATCGAATGCGTCCATCGAGATGCCGCCGCGATTCGCGTTGCTCCAAGTCTGCAACAAATTCAGTCCGGCGATAACGTCTGGCTGGTTGGCGGCGAACGGTGCTTCCGCGAAAACATCCTCGGCGATCAGCATATCGATCCATTTGATTTCGGGATAGACGTAGATGAGTTTAGCCAGCACACTGAACGAGAGCACTTGCCCGGTCAGTGTATCGGCCCAGTCAACTTTGGTAGCGATAGAATGATCCATCGTTAATGATTCTCCTTTTTGAATGTCGTTATTAATGTGAATGTTGCGTAAACCAACCGGGATCGGTTGCGTGACCGGTTGCCACGAGTCCTGATCGAACCGCATAACCAGCTACCTGGGTGCGATTGTCCAAATGCAATTTTTCCAAAATCTTGCGTAAATGCGTTTTGACGGTATTGACGCTGACACAGAGTTGCACGGCAATTTCTGGATTGCTTGCGCCTTGCACCACCAATTGCAAAACCTCGATTTCGCGATCAGTGAGATTGTGTTGTCCGTCCCCGCCGTGCTTGGCGTGAAAAGCCACGCGCTTGAGCAACCGCGCCGCCATAGCGCGCGTGAGTGCCGCTTCGCCTTGCGCGACGCTTTCCAGCAACGCAAATAACTCGGCGGCATCGAGGTTCTTGAGCAAATAGCCCGCCACGCCAAATTGGACGGCTTGATACATTTGCTCGTCCGATTCCGACGCCGTTAGAATCACGACTTGAACATCGGGCCAGCAATTCCGAATTCGCGCCGTGGCTTGCAATCCGTCGCCGTCAGGCATTTGAATGTCCATCAAGACTACCTGCGGACGCAAGCGTTCGACGAGTTCCATAGCCTCGCGTCCCGTCGCGGCTTCGCCGACCACACGCACGAGGTCTGGGCGTGTGCGCAACAATCCAATCAGCCCTTGTCGAAACAAGCGGTGATCGTCCGCGATGAGCACACTCAGCGGATGCATTGATTCCATAAACACCTTTCTTCCTTGGGTCAAAGACTAGTCTAGTTATCTAAAAGCGGTAGAACCAGTTCTACGCGCGTACCGCAACCGAGTTCAGAATTGATTGTGAAAACGCCATTGACATTTTCAGCGCGTTCGCGCATCGTCTGCAGACCAAAATGATTCTTGATACTGGCGGGTTGAAAGCCAATGCCATTATCGGTCACGCGCATATAAAGCGAGTGACTATGTTCTTCCAAACGCACTTGCACATCGGTTGCGTGCGCGTGTTTGCGCACATTCGCTAGTGCTTCTTGAACGACGCGAACTAATTGCGCCTCTGCCAACGGCGACAAGCGCGGCTCGGTTTCTAAACTGCTGATAAACTCGACACGCATTCGGGTTTGGATCTGAAATTCCGCAATATAATCTTCCAGCGATTCGATCAAGCCGATGTCGCCGGCAAGCGTTGTGCGTAAACTCGTGACGTTTTCACGCACGTCGGCTTGCGCGGCAATAATCGATTCGCGCATCTTGCCTAGCTCTGTCAGCGCCGCCGCGCGGTTATTTTGCCGCAGGACTGCCTCGATGGTTTGCGTTTGCAAGCCCAGATAACCCAGGATTTGGAGCAAGCCGTCGTGCATCTCACGCGCAATACGTGAGCGTTCGTCGGTGACCGCCAGCGATTGCAAGCGCGCCGTCATTACGGCATATTCGAGTGCAATCACAGATTGATCGGCTAGGCGTTCCAAGCCCACCATATCCGTTTTGGTGAAAGAACGCAGTGCTAGCCGCGCCACCCACAAACCGCCGATGATCTGATTCTCCAGCCGTAAAGGCACAATCGCCGCCGCGCCGATCGACTGCGCTAACACGGGGCAAAGCCATTGCGCTTGCGCCGGCGCATCCTCCGGAAATCGAAACAAGTGACCCGACCGCACCGCGCCAAGCACAAGCGAGTTCGATACCGCTACTAAATTCTGATTCTGGGTTTCTTGTTCGCTGGTAAAACATTTCAATTCAAGTTCGGTGCGCGATTCATTCCACAAGGCTAGTGCCGCCGTATCGGACGCAAGCAACTTGCGCGCCAATTCGACCGTGGCTCCCAGGACCGCGTCGACGTTTTCTAGGTTGGCGATCCGTCGGCTAATGCCGACGAGTCCATTCATCCAAGTCTCAGCGGTTTCGCGTTGGGCGTGTTGGGCTGATAACGCGGCGGCTTGAGCTTGCTCGCCCTCGATTCGCAGTTTTTCCAATTGCTGTTCACGTTCGATTTCAAACACACCCAACGCGCGTACGACGAAAAAGGCAACGGCGATAGCTCCCATGGCACGCCACACTTGGACCGGCACGCCGGTAAATTGTAGAATCGTATTGTAATTGAGCCAGGGTGCTAATCCATAGGGTGCCTTGGGGACGACGAGACCAGCCACGATCGCGTTGAAGAACAAAGCCAGGCTCGCGCCGAATAAAAGATCGCGCCTTTTACTCAAGCCCGATTCATTCAAACCATGCCATTGGCGTAGAAAACCATATCCAGCCAGCACGCAACCCGGCAGATAAAGCAAATAGCGCGACCAAACCTCTGTAGCGGTTACGATGGAAGGTCCCGTTGAGGCAATCACGAGCGCATAGGCAGATAATAACGATAGCGGGACAAGAATGATGACAGGCACAAAGTTTAGCCATTCGGGCAGGGGGCCTGCTTCGCTGATCAAGCCAATCCCAAAACGAATCAACAGTAGCGCTGAGAGCGGAAACAATAGCGTGGATATAATTGCCAAAACCATTTGCTCAGGCGCGGCGGGATTGATCAATATGAACACATTGATCCACTCGACCAGGCAGTGGACCAATCCGAATGCCGCCAGCCAGCGCAGATGACGACTCAATGCTAACGCGCTGGCGCGTCGCGATTCAAGTGCAACGGCGATGCCCATGCCAAAAAAGGCGAGACTGTAAAGGAAATAGATGGCAATTATTTCCATTCGACAGGCTCACGCTTGCACAGAAACATTATAAATTCAAATGGCATCGTCCTGTTGATCATTGCACGTAATGCTCCGCGGGTTGTGTTCCCTTTTCAATTGGCGGTGTCTCGATATCTGTTGGCTTGTCTGGCGCGGACATGGGGGTTGGATGTTCGAGGGGGCGCTCGCTTGAGGTAGGCAAACTTGATGGATCGGAGTGGTCGGTAAAAGCCGATTCGCCACCGGGCGCTCTCAGTTGAGCCATTGGCGCAATCGTGTTCGTGACGCCATGATCCAAATCTTTGCGCGTCAACAATCGCTCAATGGTCGACCATAAACTGGTCGCCAACTCTTCTGTTATCACGATACTATTTGCGCCCATGCGATTGACCGCATCGCGGTAGTCGCGTGTATCAAATGGCAAAAGAACAACGAGCGGAATAGTCGGTGCTTGCTGTTTCAAGCGTTTCAGCAAATCCAGACCGGGTTCGTCAAATGCAAACGGTTCAGCCAAAATAAGGTCGGGTTGGGAAGACACCGATCGAAACAAATTTTCCGCATTATGGGCATACGCAAGTCGGACGCAATTGTTCGACAAGATCTGTGTGATCGTATCACGGAGAGAAGCACACGGAACTGCCAAGAGGATTTGAAACGGGATGGGGCTGGTCATCTGGAATTTTTCACCACGCCTCGCATTATAAACGACAGGGCGACTCGTCATTGACAGGAGTCGCCCTCGTTTTTTTGTTTAATTATCAGGACAAGCTTGTGGTGATTTGTACGGACAATCATTCCAACAGATGATGCTGTAGCGCATATTCGACTAGTTCTGATCGATGTCCCAATTCCAATTTTTGCATGATTCGCTCGCGATAGGTTTCAATCGTGCGCGGCGACAGTCCCAACTGATCGCCAATTTCTCGGCTCGTATACCCCTTTGCTGTCAACGTCAACACCTGGCGCTCACGCTCCGACAAGCTTTCAGGTTCCGGCTCGTGTGCGCGATGTTTTCGCACGATGGCTTCGACGCCTTCAGGATGCAGAAACGATTCACCGCGGTGCACTTGGCGGACCGCCTCCACCAGATTGCGGTCACTGGAGGATTTACGCACATAGCCCATTCCACCCGCATTGAGAAAGGGTACTAAATACGTATCTTCGTCATGCATCGTGAGCGCGAGTACACACGCATTCGGAATTGCCGCGCGAATCCGCCGCGTCGCTTCAATGCCATCAAAATCGGGCAAGGTAATGTCCATCACGACAACATCGGGGTGCAAAGCCAGAGTTTGCGTGACCGCACTCGCGCCATCTTCCGCTTCGCCGATTACGACCATATCAGTGGTCTGCTCAAGTAGCAAGCGCAGTCCACTGCGTACGATGGCATGATCATCAACGAGCAAAACTTGAATCGAGTTGGTCATATGAGTTGAACCGGTAATTCAATTGCGATTTGTGTGCCCGCACCGGGCTTGGAATCTAATTGCAATATTCCTCCGACGAGCATGACCCGTTCACGCATCCCTTCCAGTCCCATCCCACCCCACGTATTCGACCCCGGCTGAATGCCTTTGCCATCGTCGGTGATTGTCAACCACACAGAGTTTGCATGCCGCGCTAAACTGAGTGTCGCGTGTTGCGCTTGCGCGTGACGGGTAATATTGGTTAAACCTTCTTGCACGGCTCGATATAAAACGATTTCGAGATCGGACGGCAAGCGTTGGATATTTTCCGCGAGGTTTAATTTAATATCGATGTTATTTCGTTCAGCGTATTGCTGAACATACCAACGAATTGCCGGAACGAGTCCCAGGTCGTCTAATGCCATCGGGCGCAAATCCAAAGCCAGCCGTCTGACCTCTTCGAGAGTTTGGCTCGTCAGATAGCGCAAACCATTCAAGCGGTCCTGAATGACGGCTGGATCGCTTTCGCTTTGCAACACTTTCAAACGAAGCAAAATCGACGTGAGCGATTGCCCGGTCTCGTCGTGCAATTCTCGTGCCAGGCGTTTCCGTTCGGCTTCCTGTGCTGAAATTGCATGATGGAGTAACTGTTCCAGCCGCGAATTTTTCGCATAAAGTTCGTCGAGCAACTGTGAATTTTCGCTATTCAGTTTTTCTAGTTCGCGTTGTTGCTCGACCAGCTTGGCATTCGATGCGCGCAAGTTGTTAACCATCAAGTTGAATTCGTCTTGCACTTCGCCAATTTCGTCCCGTGCCCAAACCGGAACATGGGCCGTTAGATCACCGGCTTTAACCCGTCGCATCGCGCGCACAAGGTCTTGCAGTGGAAGAATAAGCACTCGCGCAAACAGGATCGCTAACGCCAAACCCAAGAGCGCTATGACCGAGAATGCTAGAACGGTTTGCCGTGTCAGCCCCATAAAAATTTCGGCTTGAATCGACTGGATACCATGCGTTTGGAAGAGGAGTGATAATTCATGTTGCAAATAAAACACACCGCCGATAGCCAGAATACAAAGAGGCAATACAATTAAGCCGATGACTTTGAGGGTAACCGGTGTGCTGTTTGCGAAAGCCAAGAGGAATTGGAGCGTACTTTTCAAACGCGAGAAAACCGATTGCATAACCGAGGGGTGTTGCATAAAACTCTTTGCCAAAGAGAATAAGGAGAAGATAATCTCCATTTGCTCTTGACACAATTATAATCGCTTGTAGGGATTTAGGCAAAAGGAGTTGAGCTACGGCGAGAACGCTACGGCGAGCGTTCTCTACCGTCCTATGCTCCTACTTCGCCGTATAGTCGTAAAATCCCTTGCCGCTTTTGCGACCATTGTATCCGGCGGTAACCATGCGGCGCAAAAGCGCGGGCGCGGCAAAGCGCGCGTCTTTCAACTCTTTGAACATCTCGTCGGCAATATAGAGCGTCGTGTCTAGTCCAACGAAATCAAGGAGCGTGAGCGGACCCATCGGGTGCGCCAAGCCCAGTTTCATGCCCGCGTCAATATCTTCTTTTGACGCCAAGCCGTTCTCGTACATTCGCACCGCGTCGAGCAAGTACGGAATGAGCAAGGCGTTGACGATGAAGCCGGGGGTGTCTTTGGAAACGATGATGGTCTTGCCCAGTCCTTCGCCCCATTGGCGCGTCGCTTGGTACGTCGCTTCGCTCGTGAGGAATGTGCGCACCATTTCGAGCAAGGGCATGACGGGGACGGGATTGAAAAAGTGCAAGCCCAGCACCTTGTCGGGTCGCTTGGTCATGCTCGCCATTTCGGTGACCGCAAGGGATGAGGTGTTGGATGCGAGAATCGCATCGGGGCGTGTGACCTGATCGAGTTCTTTGAAAATCGATTTCTTCAGATCGAGATTTTCAATCGCGGCTTCGATGGCAAGATCGACATTCGCCAGGTCTGCCATATTCGTCGTGCCGTGGATCCGCGCCCACGCCGCATCGCGATCCGTTTCGGACAGTTTGCCGCGCTTGACTGCGCCTGCCATCGAATTCTGAATGCGCGCAAGACCTTTGCTCAAAAACTCGTCGTTGATTTCGCGCACGACGACGTGATAGCCGCCCTTGGCGCACAACTCGACGATGCCGCTCCCCATCAAGCCACACCCAACCACACCCACGCGCTTGATCTCCATGGACCCCACTCCTTTTACAAATATACAGTCGTCAAGCGACAGTCACCAGGCTTTTAACTGGCGACTGTCGCCTGTTGACTAGCGAGTTAGATTGTGAACGTTTCGCCCGGTTGCAAAACGACGACCTTGGTTTTGGGCAGTGCTTTTTTCATCCGCGCCGCAAATGATTTGGGGTTCTGGCTGATCACGTCAAAGGTGTTATAGTGCATCGGAATGATCACCTTGGGCTTGATCAATTTCGCGGCGCGCACCGCGTCTTCCGGTCCCATCGTAAAATTGTCGCCAATCGGCAGTAACGCGACATCAATTTTTTCTTCGCCGATCAATTTCATATCGTAGAACAAGCCAGTATCGGCGGCATCGTAGATTTTGATTTTACCAAGCGTCAGCAAAAATCCCACTGGGTTGCCCGCATAACTGCCATCGGGAAATGACGAGCCATGATGCGCAATCGTCAGTTTCAAGCGCCCAAACGGAAATGCGTGACTGCCGCCAATGTGCAACGGATGTACCTTGCATCCGTGCTGATCGCAATAGGTGGCAATCTCAAAATTACTGAGGACGGTCGCGCCGGTGCGTTTCGCAATCTCTACGGTATCGCCCAGGTGATCGCTATGCCCGTGCGAAACAAGGATAAAGTCGGCGTGCGCTTGCTCCGCTTTGATCGGAGCCGTGGGATTGCCCGTGAGGAAAGGATCGATCAGGAGAGTTCCGTGCGGGGTTTCGATCGACCAACACGCATGACTAAACCACGTGAGCTTGACAGCCATTGTCCACCTCCCCAAAGATTTGCCGAGATTATAGCACAATCGAAAGCGATGCTCAAACGATTGCGCCAA